>NZ_JBZAYE010001099.1:0-1415 GCF_058244205.1 Variovorax sp. 20P10.2.4 | reverse complement strand
GCGAGCAGTTCGGCGACCTCGAGCCACGAGGCCGCGCCCGAGCCGATGCCATGCAGGCAGACGATCGCCGGGCCCTGCCCGCGTTCGCGCACCGACACCACGGCACCGCCCGCGACCGCGACCTCGCGGGCCGCGAAGCGCGCATCGAGCCGCGCCAGCTCGGCAGCGGGCGGCATCGAGGCCTGGGTATCGAGGGTCTGCATGGCCGTCGCGCTCAACGCTTGATCCTGGCCAGCGGGTGGTCGGCCGGATAGGTCGGCGTCACCGGCTTCTTGGCGCCGAGCATCACGCACATCAGCGCATCCTCGTCGCCGATGTTGATCTCCTCGCGGTAGACGCCGGGCGGCACCGAGATCAGGTCGCGGTCGGTCATGATGGTCTCGAAGCGTTCGCCGTCCTTCTCGATCACCACCTTGAGCTTGCCGCGGATCAGGAAGAACACTTCCTCCACGTCGGTGTGCAGGTGCGGCGGGCCTTCGTGGCCGGCCGGGATCACCATGGTCGAGAAGGTGAAGTGCTCGGCCGGCACGGTGTTGACGTCCTTGGCGACGCCGGTGCCGCCCGTGCCCACGTAGCGCATCTGGGCGCGGCGGAACTTGGGATCGAAATCGGCCTGGAACTTCAGCGCGTCCCAGTCGTACTTGCGGGTCGAATAGCGCGCGATGCGGCTGTCCATCCACTCGGCGAGGCTGCTGCCTGCGGGCTGCGCCAGGCTGTTGCCGCCGGCATCGTTGATCTTTTGCTGTTCGGACAGATCGCTCATGGTGTGGGACTCCTGGGTCGAAGAGGAAGGGATTCAGTGCATCGCGAAGCCGCCGTTCACGGCCAGCAGCTGGCCGGTCACGAAGCGCGCGAGGCCGGAGAGCAGGAACACGGTGGCGCCGCAGACGTCGGCCGCCTGCTGTTCGCGCGGGATGGCGCGGCCCTCGAGGTATTTCTGGTGGCGCGCCATCGGCACGTACTCGGTGGCCTCGACCAGCGTGAGGCCGGGCGCCACGGCGTTGACGGTGATGCCGTCGCCGCCCCACTCGCGCGCCAGCGAGCGCGTCATGGAGATCACCGCGCCCTTGCTCGAGGCATAGGCCAGCAGGTTCGGCGCGCCCCACAGCGCGGTGTCGGAGGCGAGGTTGACGACGGCGCCGCGGCCGCTCTCGGCCAGCGCCGCGCGGCAGGCGCGGCCCATGAGCCAGCTGCCGCGCACGTTGACGGCCATCACGCGGTCCCACGTGTCGATCTCGAGCTGGTGCGCGTCGCGGCCGCCCGAATTGGTGATGGCGGCGTTGTTGACCAGGCCGTCGAGCCCGCCGAGCAGGCGGATCGCCTCGGTGGCGCCGGCCTCGATCGAGGCGGGGTCCGCGAGGTCGATGGCCAGCGCATGCGCCTGGCGGCCGGCGTCGCGCAGCGCCTTGGCTTCG
>NZ_JBZAYE010001098.1:0-1421 GCF_058244205.1 Variovorax sp. 20P10.2.4 | reverse complement strand
GCGCGACCGCGACGCCGCAGGCCAGCAGCAGCTCGACCGTGGCCAGGCCGATGCCCGACGACCCGCCCGTGACCACGGCCACGCGGCCGGCCAGCGCATCGGCGGCGAAGAAGGAGGAGGAGGAAGAAGAAGCGGCCATGGGTCTCAGGCGCTGCGCAGCGGCACCACCTTGGCGGCGCGCGCGGGCGAGTAGTTGAGCAGGCCCGAGATCTCGTCGGCCGTGCCGCGCACGCGCTGCACCATCTCGTCCATGCGGTTCTCGTCGATGTGGCCCGAGGTGATGGTCGCGCCCAGCGCCGCCACGATGTGGCCGCCGTGGTCGCGCACCGGCGCGGCGATGGTCGAGATGTTCGATTCGAAGAAGCCCTCGCCTAGCACGTAGCCGCGCTGGCGGTCGGCCTGCACCATGTCGAACAGCTCGTTGACGGTCTTCGGCGTGCTCGGCGAGAAGGTCTCGAGCTTGTCCTCGGGATAGAGGGCGCGCAGCTGCGGCAGGGTCAGGTCTTCCAGCAGGATGCGGCCCAGCACCGTGGCATGGGCCGGCAGCCGCGTGCCCACGGTGACCGAACTCGCGAAGGGCGTGGGCGGCGCGACCTTGGCGACGTAGACGATCGAGCGGCCGTCGCGCACCACCAGGTTGCAGGGCGTGCGCAGCTCCTCGCAGAGGCGGTTGAGCAGCGGCGTGCCGAGCTGCGTGAGCTCGAGCGAAGCCAGGTATTCGAAGCCCAGGCGCAGCACGGCCAGGCCCAGGCGGTAGTCGCGCCCGCCCTCGGCGCGCTCGAGGAAGCCCATGTTCTCGAGCGTGGTGAGCAGGCGAAAGACGGTCGAGCGCGGCAGGTCGAAGCGGCGCGCCAGCTCGGGCGCCGAGAGCGTGCGGCTCTCGCGGCTGAACTCGCACAGCACGCGCAGTCCGCGCTCGAGCGCAGGCACGTTGTAGCGGTCCGCGCCCTCGTCCATCGCGTCGTTGTCGTTGGTGGCCATGTCTCTTGATTTCCTTGGTTGGATAGGGGGTGATGGCGCTCAGTGCGCGAGCGATTCGCGCAGCAGCGCGGCGACGGCCCGCGGTTGCTCCACGTAGCCGGCGTGGCCCGCATCGTCCACCAATTCGAGCGCCACGCCGCAGCGCCGCGCCACTTCCTCGCAGGCCGCGGGCGGCGTGACCGCATCGAGCGCGCCGCAGGCCACGCGCACCGGCATCGGCGGCGGCAGCTCGGCCAGCAGGTCGGCGTTGCACAGCAGCTCGACGGCCTGGCGGTAGCCGCGGTCGTTCAGGCGCGCCATGTTCCAGCGCACCCATTGGCGCGCGGGCTCGCTGGCGTGGTCGGACACCAGCCGGCCCGCGCGCTGCGCGGCCATGCCGGCGATGCCGAGTTGCTCGAGCGTGGCGAGCCGCTCGGCGCGGACCTTGGCGCGCGCCTCCG
>NZ_JBZAYE010001097.1:0-1423 GCF_058244205.1 Variovorax sp. 20P10.2.4 | reverse complement strand
GCCGAATCGCGCGCCACCAGCGCGCCCCGCAGGCGCACGATCTGCGCCTCCAGCCGCTCCACCAGCGCGGCCTGCTCGGCCAGCAGCTGCGAGCAGCGCTCCTGCACGCGGGCATAGGCCCGCAGCAACACGGCATGTTCTTGCATCGGGAACTCCATGGCCGCGGATTCTAGTTGAGAACAATTCTCAACAAAGCCATGAAGCGGAAAGGGCGAAGGCACCGGCCAGCAGCCCCGTGCCACGGTGGCGCACGGCACGGTGGGTATAGTGAAGCGCGTTTTTCTTCCCTTCCCCGGAGACACCATGAGCTACGAGAACATCGAAGTGCGGACCGAAGCTGGCAAGGTCGGCATCATCACCCTCAACCGACCGAAGGCGCTCAATGCGCTCAACGATGCGCTGATGACCGAGCTGGGCCAGGCCCTGAAGGCCTTCGACGCCGACGACGCCATCGGCTGCATCATCCTCACCGGCAGCGAGCGCGCCTTCGCAGCCGGCGCCGACATCGCGGCGATGGCCAAGTACAGCTTCATCGACACCTACCGGGGCGACTACATCACGCGCAACTGGGAGACCATCCGCTCGATCCGCAAGCCGGTGATCGGCGCGGTGGCCGGCTTCGCGCTCGGCGGCGGCTGCGAGCTCGCGATGATGTGCGACTTCATCATCGCGGCCGACAACGCCAAGTTCGGTCAGCCCGAGATCAAGATCGGCGTGATCCCCGGCGCCGGCGGCACGCAGCGCCTGCCGCGCGCGGTGGGCAAGAGCAAGGCCATGGACATGGTGCTGACCGCCCGCATGATGGACGCCGCCGAAGCCGAGCGCGCGGGCCTCGTGAGCCGCGTGGTGCCATTCGAGAAGCTGGCCGACGAGGCGCTGGGCGCCGCGCTGGTGATCTGCGGCTTCTCGCAGATCTCGGTGATCGCGGCCAAGGAGTCGGTCAACCGCGCCTTCGAGAGCGGCCTGAGCGACGGCGTGATGTTCGAGCGCCGGCTGTTCCATGCGCTGTTCGCGACGCAGGACCAGAAGGAAGGCATGGACGCCTTCCTGACCAAGCGCCAGCCGGACTTCAAGAACGCCTGATGGCGGGCGGGCCGGACGGCCCGCTTTTTTTGCCCTGGAACTTGATGCCTTCAGCGCTGCGGCGTCGAAGGCGTTGCGCGTGCGCGCTCGAGCGCGGCGCGCAGCGAGGCCAGTGCCTGCGCGGGCGGCGTGCCGATGAAGGCCGAAGCACCGGGCTGCGGCGACCAGCGCACCTGGTCGCCCGCGATCTCTAGCAGCGCGACCACGGTGCGGCCGCGGTAGAGCGCGATGCGCGCTTCGACCGGCGCAGCCAGCGTCGCATCGGGCTGGGTGGCCGAGCGCGCCACCGCGCCCAGCAATGCGGGGAAGGCTTCGATGTCGGCGCGGCCATGGCGCGGTG
>NZ_JBZAYE010001096.1:0-1423 GCF_058244205.1 Variovorax sp. 20P10.2.4 | reverse complement strand
CTCGGCCCCGCGGCCGACGGCAAGCCGGTGCGCTTCCGCGTGCGCATCGACGGCCAGCCGCCCCTGGCCGACCACGGCTTCGACACCGACGCGCAAGGCGTGGGCACGGTCGACGCGCAGCGGCTCTACCAGCTGGTGCGCCAGCAGCAGGGCGCGCGCGAGCGGCTGTTCGAGATCGAGTTCCTCGACCCCGGCGCGCAGGCCTATGCCTTCACCTTCGGCTGAAGCCGGGGCGGTGGCTCAGAACGGGTAGTGCCGCGGCGTGGTCTGCACCGTGAGCCAGCGCAGCTCGGTGAAGGCCTCCACGCCGGCCTTGCCGCCGAAGCGGCCGTAGCCCGAGGCCTTCACGCCGCCGAAGGGCATCTGCGCCTCGTCGTGCACCGTGGGCCCGTTGACGTGGCAGATGCCGGCCTCGATGCGGCGCGCCACGTTCCAGGCGCGCGCGATGTCGCGGCCGAACACGGCCGACGAGAGGCCGAAGGCGTTGTCGTTGGCGGTGGCGATCGCGGCCTCGGTATCGGCCACGCGCACGATGGCCTTGAGCGGACCGAAGGTCTCCTCGCCGTAGACGCGCATCGCGGGCGTCACGCGGTCGAGCACGGTGGCCGGCATCAGCGTGTTCTCGGCGCGGCCGCCGCAGACCAGCACCGCGCCCTGGGCCAGCGCGTCGTCGATCAGCGCGTTGCAGCGCTCCACGGTCGCCATGTCGACCACCGAGCCCAGCACCACCGGGCCCTCGCGCGGGTCGCCCAGCGGCAGGCTCTTCGCGCGCGCCGCGAACCTGGCGACGAACTCGTCGGCGATGCGCGCGTCGAGCACGATGCGCTCGGTCGACATGCAGATCTGGCCCGAGTTGGCGAAGGCGCCGAACACGGCGGCATCGACCGCGGCGTCGATGTCGGCATCGTCGAGCACCACGAAGGGCGCCTTGCCGCCGAGCTCGAGCACGGCGGGCTTGAGGTGGCGCGCGCAGGTCTGCGCGATCAGCCGGCCCACGCGCGTGGAGCCGGTGAAGTTGACGCGCCGCACCGCCGGGTGCGCGACGATCGCGTCGACCACCTCGGCCGCGTCGGCCGGCGCGTTGGTCACGAAGTTCACCGTGCCCGGCGGCAGGCCGGCGTCGTGCAGCGCATCGACGATCAGCGCATGGGTCTGCGGGCACAGCTCCGAGCCCTTGAACACCACCGTATTGCCGCAGGCCAGCGGCGTGGCGAGCGCACGCACGCCGAGGATGACGGGCGCGTTCCACGGCGCGATGCCGAGCACCACGCCGGCCGCCTGGCGCACGCCCATCGCGAGGCTGCCGGGCACGTCGGAGGGAATCACCTCGCCGCCGATCTGGGTGGTGAGCGCGGCCGCCTCGGTCAGCAGCCCGGCCGCGAGGTGCGCGTTGAAGCCGGCCCACAGCGCCGAGGCGCCGGTC
>NZ_JBZAYE010001095.1:0-1424 GCF_058244205.1 Variovorax sp. 20P10.2.4 | reverse complement strand
CGGCGGCCTCGCGCGAAGCCTTCGGCGCGCCCCGGTTCATTGCTTTCGATCCCGCGCCGCACGGCGGCTGACGGCTTTTTCTTCTTCTCTCTTCACGACGAGGAACATCCATGGGTTACGGAAACTATTCGCACGCCGCCCACGCGGCCCTGGTCGCGGACCGCGCCGCCAAGTCGGGCGCCGAGGTCTTCGCCCAGACCGCCACCCATCCGCTGATGGACCCGCGCGGCCTCAAGGTGCGCGAGGCGCGCGACAACGCCGACCATCCGAACTCGCTGGGCATCGTGTTCGCGCTCGATGTCACGGGCTCGATGGGCGACATCCCGCAGACGCTGGCGCGCCGCGAGCTGCCGACCTTCATGAAGCTCTTGACCGACTGCGGCGTGGCCGATCCGCAGCTGATGTTCATGGCGATCGGCGACGCCACCTCCGACCGCGCGCCGCTGCAGGTGGGCCAGTTCGAATCGACCGCCAACCTGATGGACCAGTGGCTCACCTGGAGCTACCTCGAGGGCGGCGGCGGCGGCACCGGCGAGGAGAGCTACGAGCTGGCCTTCTACGTGATCGCGCAGCACACCGACATGGACTGCTGGGTCAAGCGCAAGAAGCGCGGCTACCTGTTCGTGACCGGCGACGAGCTGCCCTACCCCGCCGTCTCGCACCACCAGATCGAGGGCCTGGTCGGCGAGAAGCTCGACGAGGACATCCCGATCGAGGAGGCCATCGCGGCCGCGGCCGAGACCTGCCACCTGTTCTTCCTGATTCCCGACGCGCAGCGCCGCCGCCGCTGCGAGCCGCGCTGGCGCGAGCTGCTCGGCGACCACGTGATCTGCATGGACTCGCCCGACGACGCCTGCGCGGTGGCCGCGGGCATCGTCGCGCTGACCGAGAAGGCCGTGCCCAGCCTCGACGAACTCGGCCGCGTGATGGCCGCGACCGGCAGCGTGGACAAGGCGCGCATCAACGGCGTGCTGCATGCGCTCGACGGCTATGCGGCGCTGCTCGACCCGAACAAGCCGCGCCATGCGCCGCCGAGCGCCGCCGCGTCGGCACCGCGCTCGTCGTGGTGGAAGCGCCTGTTCGGCTGACCCCGCCGCGCGCGTCGTGAGCACCGGCGCCACGCGCTATCTCTCGCTGCTGGGCCTGGGCTTCGGCGACTGCGGCAAGGGCCTCTACACCGATCACTTCTGCGCCGCGCTGCGCGCCCACACCGTGGTGCGCTTCAACGGCGGCGCGCAGGCCGGCCACAACGTGGTGCGGGCCGACGGGCGCCATCACACCTTCTCGCAATTCGGCGCCGGCAGCTTCGAGCCCGGCGTCGCCACGCTGCTTGCGAGCGCGGTGGTGGTGCATCCCACGGCGCTGCTCGTCGAGGCCGCCGTGCTGCGCGACAAGGGCGTGCCCGATGCGCTCGCGCGCCTGCG
>NZ_JBZAYE010001094.1:0-1426 GCF_058244205.1 Variovorax sp. 20P10.2.4 | reverse complement strand
GCGCGCCTTCAGCAGCCGGTGGTAGGCGACATAGCCCGACAGGTAGTGCTCCACGTCGTCGATGCGCACGCGGAAGCTGTGGTGCTTGATGAAGAACGAGCCCGCGATGCGGTCGGGATGGCGGAAGAACATCGCGAGCTCGGGCCAGAAGTGGCCGTTCGCGAGGTAGCGCGCGCGGTGCTCGAGCGCGCGCTCGAACTTGTCGCGGTCCAGGCCCTCGAGCAGGTGGCGCAGTTCGGGATCGGCCTCGATGCGCAGCACCATCTCGCGCGCGGCCATCATCAGCTCGAGCAGGGTCGGGAAGGTGGTGATGCGCTCGCGCACGAAGTCGAGGTAGTCGGCCACGTTGCGCAGTCCGAACTGGTAGTAGCGCAGCGCGGGCCGGTGGCGCGTGAGCTCATTGACGCAGTAGCCGAGCCAGTGGTCGTGCGCGCGCCAGTGCTCGGCGGCGATGAAGTGGTCGAAGGCCTTCTCGACCATCGCGAGCCAGCGCGGATCGCGCGTGAGCCCGTACAGCCGCATCAGGCCGAAGGCGGCCTCGCCGTCGTAGTAGATGACGCGGAAGGCCTCCTTCACCGCGAGGCTGGGCCGGTGCAGCACGTGCACGAAGCGCCCGGTCTCGGGGTCCTGCATGTGGCGGATGCCGAGCGCGAGCAGCTCGAGCAGCGGCAGGAAGCGGCGGTCGCCGGTCAGTTCGGTGTACTTGACGAAGGCCAGCAGGCAGACCGCGTTGCCGCCGAGCTTGACCTCGTGCGCCACGTCGACCAGGAAGGCCGCGCGGCTGCCGTCGGGCAGCACCGCGGGCCGGATCAGCGAGCCCGCGAGAAAGGCCAGCGAGCGGTCGATGGCATCCTTCTGCGCCACGTCGCGCGTGAGCTCCCAGGCCTCGAGCAGCGCATAGGTCGAGCTCGCGTGGCGCAGCGTGTTGTAGGTCGGGATGGCGCGGTCGAAGCAGGGGAACCAGCCGTAGTGGAACTCGCCCGTGGGCTTGACCTGCGCGGCCAGGTAGCGGCTCGCGTCCTCGACCATGCGGCGCACCGGCGCGGCGCTCCAGTCGTCGAGGCGGCGCAGGTGGGCCTCCTGGCCCTCGGGGACGATCGGCCAGGCGCCCTCGGCATCGACGTAGACGGCGCGCGTGGTGAAGCACCACACGGGCACGGCGTCGTCGTCGGGAAAGTCGAGCTCCTTGCCGAAGCGGCGCCGGGTGTGCAGCCGCAGGTTGCCGGGGTTGGGCTGGCAGTGGTCCACGCTGCCGTCGTAGAAGACCGCGCTGCCGTTGGCCTCGGGCGCGAGCAGCGCGAACTCGAAGCGGCTGTCGAAGGACACGCCCTGCTGGAAGTAGTTGCGCCGCGTCTTCGCGAGCAGTTCCTTGAACTCGCCCCAATGCATCGGCAGCACGTGCTCGACCAGTTCCGCGCGCAGCCGC
>NZ_JBZAYE010001093.1:0-1435 GCF_058244205.1 Variovorax sp. 20P10.2.4 | reverse complement strand
GTGCGCGCGCGGCCGAGGTGGCGCAGCACCGCGTCGGTGGCCTCCTCGGCCAGCGCGCGGAAGGTGGTCCACTTGCCGCCCACCAGGCAGACGATCGGGATGTCGCGCGTGGCATTCGGCGGGTCGATGGCCACCGAGTGGTCGCGCGAGATCTGGCCCGGCTTGTCGGCATCGGAGCGCGCCAGCGGCCGCACGCCGACATAGGTGTAGACCACGTCGGCCGGGTCGAAGGCGAGGTTCGGGAACACCTCGCGCAGCACCTCGAGCAGGTAGTCGACCTCCTCGGGCTCGGTGGCGATCTGGTCGGGGTCTTCCACCGGGATGTCGGTCGAGCCGACCAGCACGCGGTCGAGGAAGGGATAGACGATGCACACGCGCCCGTCCATCGCCTCGAAGTAGGCCATGCGGCCGTCGAGCGCGTCGCGCAGCGCGGGATGGTCGAGCACCAGGTGCGAGCCCTTGGTGCCCATCACGCGCGGGCCGCTGCCGCCGAGCACCGCGGTGCTGCGGTCGAGCCAGGCGCCGCTGGCATTGACCACCGTGTCGGCCGTCACGCGCACCAGCTCGCCCGTGATCTCGTCGCGCAGGGTGAGGATGTTGCCGGCGCAGCCCATCACGCGGCAGTGGTTGACGGCGGTGGAGCGCGGCTGGTCGCGGCAGGCGTCGGCGATCAGCTCGAGGATCAGCCATTCGGGATGGCTGATCCAGGCGTCGAAGAAGGTGGCGGTCCAGCGGATCGCCGCGCGGAACAGCTGGCGGTCGCGCGGCGGCACGCGGTCGATGCGATGGCCCGGCATCACGCGCTGGCGCCGGCCCAGCAGGTCGTAGAGACGCAGCCCCAGCGCCACCGCGAGCAGGCCGCGCGTGCGCGGCGAGGCCGGCCGGCCGAGGAAGCGCAGCGCGCTGCCGAGCATGCCGCCGAACAGGCTCGCGAGCGGCACCACCGTCTTCAGCGGCTTCACCAGGTGCGGCGCGTTGCGCAGCAGCAGGTTGCGCTCGCGCGTGGCCTCGGCCACCAGCGAGAAGCTGCCGTTCTCGAGGTAGCGCAGGCCGCCGTGGATCATGCGCGAGGGCGCGCTGCTGGCGCCGGCGCCGAAGTCGCCCTTGTCGATGATCAGGCAGTCCACGCGCTGCAGCGAGAGGTCGCGGAACACGCCCACGCCGTTGATGCCGGCGCCGACGATGACGGTGGAGAAATGGCGTCCGGCGAGCGAGGCGGGACGGGTGAAGGGCAGTTGCCAGGCGCTCATCGTGCGGAATCCGGCATGCGGGTGGTGCCGGTGGTCAGGGTGAAGGCCGGTGCGAGGCTGTCGAGCAGCGCATCGAAGCCGGCCAGGAAATCGGCGCAGGCCGGGATGTCGCCCGCTTCGGGCGCGAGGGTCTCGCAGGGCGCGAGCAGGTGGGCGTTGGCGGGCGCGTCGAGGTCGAGGCCCTG
>NZ_JBZAYE010001092.1:0-1440 GCF_058244205.1 Variovorax sp. 20P10.2.4 | reverse complement strand
GACAGGCCCATGATGGTTTCGGGGATCGCGAACGGTGCCGCGGCCGGTGCCGGTGCGGGCGCGGCGGCCTGCACGCGCACCACGAGTTCGAAGCTGCCGACCACCAGGCGCGCGCCATCGGTCAGCGCCGCCTCCTTGCCCGAGCCGAGCGACACGCCGTTGCACTGCATCGGGTTGCTGCCGCGGTCGATGGCGAAGTACTGGCCGTCGCGGCACAGCACCTGGGCATGCACGCGCGAGACGGTGCGGTCGGGATCGTCGAGGACCAGCGTGTTGGTGTCGGCGCGGCCGATGGTGCCGCCCTCGGGGCCGAAATTCGCCGACAAGGACGGCCCCGCCGGGACGCCTTGGCGGGTGACAACAGTGATTTGGATCATGAACCGGCCCCCAGGGCGACGCCCCTACAGCTGTGCGCGAGCTTGCGACGAAACTCGGAAGGAGTATTCATTCCGGGGGACGGCTTGGCAATCTCGCCTTAAGAGGTATGTCTTTGCATCGGAAGGCGATGGAGAGCGCCGCGCTAGGGCGCCAGCAGCAGCACCAGCGCCTGGCTCGGCACGACGCGCACCCCGGGGCAGTTGGTGCTGTTCTGCAGCGACACGCTGGTCAGTCGGCTGGCCGGCATGCCGTTGAGCAGCACGGTGAACGCGCCGGTCACATGGCGCGACGGGCCCATGACGGTGCCCGAGGCCACGCCCATGTTCACGCCGGCGTTGTCGCCGTTGGTCATGGGGATCGAGGTCGCCAGGTTGTGCGCGGGGGCCCCCATGAAAAGGATGGTGGGACAGTTCGGGATGGCCATCGGCCCCATCGCGATGTTCGGGTACGGAATGGGCACGGGCCCCGCGGGCGTGGGCGTCAGGCACACATCGGGAAAGCCCATGTCGGTGCCCATCATCTGGCAGTTGGCGAACATGTGCGTGCTCCTAGCCGAAGTGGATCTGGCCGCCGCGCGTCTTGACGAGCTTCTCGCCGTTCACCAGCGTGTGCTCGCCCGACAGCCGCAGCAGCTGGCGGGCCTCGCATTCGACATGCGTCGCCGCCACGCGGTCCGTGCCTTCCGTGGTGCGCACGTGGTGCCGGCTGTAGTGGCTGACGCGGTCCATGACCGTCGAGAGCACCGAGCCGACGAGCTTGACCACGCTGCCCACCACGCTCAGGTGGCGCCCCGTCAGCTCGGCCGAATCCAGCGCCACGCGCGCCTCGCGGGCGCGCACCTCGAGCTGGTCGCTGCGCATGCACAGCTGCGGCGCCGCCAGCGAAAGACGGCCGTCGACCTGCAGCTGCGTGTCTCCGCGCAGCTGCAGCACGTGCGGCGTCTCGCCTTCGCGCTGGAGCACGGCCAGGATCCAGAGTTCGTCCGGCGCCACCTGCAGGCAGGCGACGCTGTCGCCGGCGCGCGGCTCGAGCAGGCAGCTGACCGCGCGCTGGCCGCTGCGG
>NZ_JBZAYE010001091.1:0-1441 GCF_058244205.1 Variovorax sp. 20P10.2.4 | reverse complement strand
GAGCGCAGCTGCACCGGATGGCCGAGCAGCCGCGAGAGGCGACGCACGATGGCCAGGCCGATGCCCAGCCCGTGCGAGCGCTCGCGCCCGGGGTTGTCGACCTGGTAGAACTCCTCGAACACGCGGTCGAGCTGGCCCGGCGCGATGCCGATGCCCGAATCGACCACCTCGATCCACACCGAATCGCCGAGCCCGTCGCCGTTGCGCCGCACGCGCGCGCGCACCGACACGCCGCCGCGCGCCGTGTACTTGAGCGCGTTGTCGAGCAGGTTCGACAGCATGCGGTGCAGCAGCCGCGGATCGCTGCGCACCCACAGGCCGCTCGCGCGCAGCCGCAGCTGCAATTGGCGCTGCTCGGCCTGCGCCGCGAACATGGGATTGAGCGCGCGGAACAGCACGTCGAGCGAGACCGGCTCGAGCGCCGGCTCGACCACGCCGGCATCGAGGCGCGAGACGTCGAGCATGGTGTCGAGCGAGCTGCCGAGCGCGTTCACCGCGCGCATCAGGCGCTGCGCGTTGCGGCTTTGGGGATGCTCGTTCTCGAGCGCGGCGCCGAACAGCGCAATGGCATGCAGCGGCTGGCGCAGGTCGTGGCTGGCGGTGGCCAGGAAGCGGGTCTTCTCGATGCTCGCGCGCTCGGCCGCGGCGATCTGCTCGCCCAGGCGCTCGGCCAGCGCCTCGTTCTCGAAGCGCAGCACCAGCGAGTCGGTGAGCAGCCGGTGCTGCTGCTGGCCCACGCGCAGCGTGAACAGCAGGTAGGCCAGGCTGAACATCGACAGGAACAGGTGCATGCCGTCGCCCTGCCAGGCCAGTGCGGTGATCAGGCTCAGCATCATCGGCAGCGTGTAGCCGTAGAGCGCGGGCTTGAGCGGCCACAGCAGCTGCATGGCGCGCGCGCAGCTGCCGATGACGACCACCGTGAGCACCGAGGTCGCGGACAGGTCGTCGCGCGAGATGAACAGCCAGGGCGCGGTGGCGGTCGCCAGGCTCACCAGCGTGACGGTGCGCGCATGGCGGCGCGCCCACAGCGGGGTCTGGTCCAGCGGCAGGTCGGCATGCCAGCGCGGCATCAGGTACAGCGCCAGGCCGAGCAGCAGGTGGGCCGCCATCCAGGCCAGGATCCAGGTGCGCGGGGAGGCGATGTACATCGCGGCCCCGAGTGCGACGCCGAGGCCGAAGTGCACCACGATCGAGGCGTCGTAGGCGCCGTAGACCGAGGCCAGGTGCTCGCGCAGCACGCGCAGCGCCAGGTCCTGAGGCACCGCGGCCGCGACCGCCGGCGCGGCGTGCGTGGCGCTCGGGTCCGGCGAGGAGGTGGGAGGCGGGGCGGCGATCACCCGGCCCATGCTAGCCGGGGCGTGCGGCGTCGGAAGTGCCCTAAGTCATGCAACCTCCGCCATAGGCGTGAAGACATGCCGCGACGGGCGTGGTATTGCGCGCC
>NZ_JBZAYE010001090.1:0-1442 GCF_058244205.1 Variovorax sp. 20P10.2.4 | reverse complement strand
TGAACTGCACCCCAAAAGTTGGACATCAATCCAACTCTTGGGGTGTTTTTCATGGCGAAGTACGACGAGAAGTTCAAGCTGTCAGTAGTGCAGGACTACGAGACCGGCGAAGAAAGCTACGGGGCGGTGGCGCGTCGCCACGATCTGGATCACGCGACGGTCAGGAAGTGGGTCGAGAGCTACCGGCAGCATGGACCGCAAGGACTGTGCAAGAAGCGCAGCCGCTACAGCGCGCAGTTCAAGCTGGCGGTGTTGCAGCGAATGCGCCACGAAGAGTTGTCAGCTCGCCAGGCGGTTGTGCTCTTCGACATCCGCGGCGGAACGGGGGTCATCAGCGCATGGCTGCGGCGCTACCATCAAGGCGGCCTTGATGCATTGAAGCCCAAACCCCGAGAGATGACGACCCCCGAGTCCAAGCCACCCCGGCTCCAGCCGCCGCAGGCCGACGATACGCGCGACCTGGAAGCGCTGCGCAAGGAGAATGAATACCTGCGCGCGGAGGTGGCGTACCTAAAAAAATTGGAGGCCTTGGTTCGGGCCAGACGGCAAGCTGCGCAGACAAAGCGCAAGCCGTCATCGAGCTGAGGCCGCATTACCCGTTGCCGATGCTGCTGAAGACGGCAAAGCTGTCGCGCAGCACGTTCTACTACCAGGCGAAGCTGCTGGAGGCGGGCGACAAGTACGCCAGCCTGAAGTCAAACATCCAGGCCATCTACGAGCGTCACAAGGGCCGCTACGGCTATCGACGCATCACCGCCGCGCTCTGCCAGGCAGGCCAGGCGGTCAATCACAAGACGGTGCAACGTCTGATGCAGGGCCTGGGCCTGAAATCGCTGGTTCGCCCCAAGAAGTACCGCGCCTATCGAGGTGCGGTCGCTTGCGCGCCAAATCTTCTTGATCGCCAGTTCCGGGCCGAGCGGGCGAACGAGAAATGGGTCACTGACGTGACCGAGTTCAACGTCGAGGGCAACAAGCTCTACCTGTCGCCCGTCATGGACCTGTACAACGGGGAGATCGTCGCCTACGAGATGCAAAGGCGCCCCGTCTTCCCGTTGGTCGGCAACATGCTCAAGAAGGCGTTGTCCAAGCTGGAAGGCCAGGCAGCGGCGCCGCTGTTGCACTCCGACCAAGGCTGGCACTATCAGATGCCCGCCTATCGGCGCGAACTCACCGCCTACGGCCTGACCCAAAGCATGTCACGCAGGGGAAACTGCCTGGACAACGCTGCGATGGAGAGCTTCTTCGCCACGCTGAAAACCGAGTTCTTCCACCTCAATCGGTTCTCCAGCGTCGAGGAACTCCAGCGTGGCTTGCACCGCTACATTCATTACTACAACCACCACCGCATCACGCTCAAGCTCAAAGGCCTGAGCCCGGTGCAGTACCGAACTCAGGCCTTGAGCCGCTAGCTTCCAACTGTCCAACTTGTGGGGGTCAGTTCA
>NZ_JBZAYE010000109.1:0-16787 GCF_058244205.1 Variovorax sp. 20P10.2.4 | reverse complement strand
GCGGTGCGCGTGGTGCTGCTTCCAGTCGGCGGCATGGGCCTGGCGCCACTGGGCGTCGAAGTGCGCGATCCAGCGCGGGCCGTCGACCAGCATCTCGAGCGCCGGCCGCTTCGACCAGGCCGGCACCGTCGCCTTCTGGCGCAGCGCCTCGAGCCGGTCGCGCAGCACCGGATGGGTGTCTTCCAGGTCGCTGACGCGGCGCATCGCCTCGCGCAGCGCCTGGCGCGCGAACTCGGGTCCCGGGGGCGTCGCGGCGCACTCGCGCAGCCCCGCGAAGGGCCCCGGCGGCAGCGGTTCGCGTTCGGCCCGGGCCCAGTGCCAGGGCCAGAACTCGTTGGCGTACCAGTTGGCCTTGATCGAGATCTCGGTCAGCGCCGCGGCCGCCACCGAGGTGCCGAGCAGCCGGCCCGAGATGCGGTCGGCCTCGTACTCGTCCTGCCGCGCCAGCGCGAAGGTCTTGGCCGCGAAGCGCGGGAAGTACCAGCGGAAGAAGGCCTGCGAGACGATCGCCATCACGCCTTCGTTGCGCTGCAGGTTGGCGTCGAGCTTGAGCCACGACAGCCGCGTGCGATAGATCCAGGCGCTGAGCTTGCCGTGGTTGCCGCGCAGGTGGCCATACTCGTGCGCGAGCACCGACAGCAGCCGCCGCCGGTCGAGCATCATCAGCAGCGGCAGCCCGATGCTCAGCGAATTGACCGCGCCGCCGAAGAGCCCGAAGCGCGGCACCTGGCGGATGCTGGCGTTGAAGTCGTCGTCGAGGTAGACGCGATGGACCGGCGGTCCCTTGATCTTGCTGCGGATGCGGTCGAGCGCCTCGAACAGCTGGGGCGCGTCCTCGCGCGAGAGCTCCAGGCCGTCCGGCTCGTCGAAGCGCACCCACAGCGCGCGCACCGTGGCCCACAGCAGGCCCAGGCCGAACAGCAGCAGCCAGCCACGCGAGACGCTGAAGCGCCCGTCGCCCAGCGACACGGCGACCCAGACGATCAGCCCCATCGCCAGCCCGAGGCAGGCCAGCACCCAGAGATAGCCCAGCGCCGCGAACGCCGCCACGCCGCGGCGGTAGCGCGCGCTGTCCTCCGCACTGGCATGCTCGCTCAGCCGGACGAGATGGACAAAATCAGCGCGATCCATTCCGGTACTTCCGCCGGCCCCGGCATGCCTGCCGGCGGCCCCGACTCCTGACAAAGAAAGAAACGACCCCGTGACCGACGACGACCTGCCGCCCCTGATCCAGACCCCGCCGGGCCGCTACCGCCACTACAAGGGCGGGGAATACGAGGTGCTGGACACCGTGCGCCACAGCGAGACCCTGGAACCGATGACGCTCTACCGCGCGCTCTACGGCGCCCGCGGCCTGTGGGTGCGCCCGGCCGCGATGTTCGAGGAAACCGTGGACATCGACGGCCGGCTGCAGCCGCGCTTCGCGCGGATCGACGGCTGAACGGGCATCGGCGCTCATCCTGCGTCGCCGGTTCGCCGTCCGTTCGGGAAATCGGGCCGAACCGCTCAGCCGCAGCGAACGTCCGTCACCCGGTTGCGCGCATCGACGTCGAGATTCAGGCGCCCGCCATCGAGCTCGGTGGTCGCGGCATCGCCGGGCTTGAGCACGCGCACCGTACCGGCGCCCGCGCGCACCCTGGCGGCGGCTTCGAGCTGCGGCGTGAGCTGCTGACCCACGGCGAAACGGGCACCGTCGGCACCGCACTGGAACACCGGGGCGGGCGGCGGCGCCGGTGCGGCAGGCGGCGGCGGGGCCGGAGCGGCGCAGCCTGCCATCAGGGCGGCACCGGCGATCGTGGACAGTAGCGATTGCGTTTTCACTGCGACTCCCGAAAACCCGCGAATATAAACAAGTTCTTTAAGGATTGTGTCCTGATGTATCCATCAGCCACTGGGCAATGGCGCGTGGATACAACTGGTGCTCCTGGGCGAGCACCCGGCCGGCGAGCGTCGCCGCCGTGTCCTCGGGCAGCACCGGCACCACGGCCTGCGCCAGGATCGGGCCATGGTCGAGCTCGGTCGTGACCTGGTGCACCGTGACGCCCGCCACCTTGCAGCCCGCGTCGATCGCGCGCTGGTGGGTGTGCAGGCCCGGAAAGGCCGGCAGCAGCGAGGGATGGATGTTCACCAGCCGACCGGCATAGCGCTCGACGAAACCGGGCGTCAGGATGCGCATGAAGCCCGCGAGCACCACCAGTGCCGGCGCATGCGCGTCGACCGCCACGGCAAGCGCCTGGTCGAAAGCTTCGCGGCTCGCGAAATCCTTGTGCGGCACCACAGCGGTCGCGATGCCCTGCGCCCGGGCCAGCGCCAGGCCGCCCGCCTCCGCCTTGTTGCTGACGACGGCGGCGACGCGGGCACCGAAACGTTCGGCCCAGCGGTCGCGCGCCGCGGCGCGCACGATGGCCTCCATGTTGGAGCCGCCGCCGGAGATCAGGATCACGATGTTCTTCATGGGAGGCGGGATTATCCGTGCCCGTCAAAGCACCCTTTTCCCGCCCGCCCCTTGCCGCGCAAGGTCCGCGCACCCAGACTTGTCGCCGCGCGGACAGCGATTTGCAGCACGACCGTGCTAAAACTCGTGGCTCCGGAGACACGCCGCGTCTGCGGTGCACCGACGATCAACACAGCGAGGCACGCATGGATTTGAGCTTCACGCCCGAAGAACAGCAGTTCCGCGAAGAGATTCGCGCATGGGTCAAAGAAAACCTTCCCAAGGAAATCTCCACCAAGGTCCACAACGCGCTGGAACTCACGCGCGACGATATGCAGACC
Organism: Variovorax sp. 20P10.2.4; assembly: GCF_058244205.1. Lineage (NCBI taxonomy): Bacteria > Pseudomonadati > Pseudomonadota > Betaproteobacteria > Burkholderiales > Comamonadaceae > Variovorax > Variovorax sp. 20P10.2.4. The sequence goes on along the minus strand of NZ_JBZAYE010000109.1, from coordinate 14,012 downwards.
TGGGCCAAGATCCTCGGCAAGAAGGGCTGGCTGGGCTACGGCTGGCCCAAGGAATTCGGCGGTCCCGGCTGGACCGCCGTGCAGCGCCACCTGTTCGAGGAAGAAACCGCGCTGGCCGGCGCGCCGCGCATCGTGCCCTTCGGCCCGGTGATGGTGGCCCCGGTCATCATGGCCTTCGGCAACCCCGAGCAGCAGAAGCGCTTCCTGCCCGGCATCGCCAGCGGCGAGGTCTGGTGGAGCCAGGGCTACAGCGAACCGGGCTCGGGCTCCGACCTCGCCTCGCTCAAGACCAAGGCCGAACGCCAGGGCGACAAGTACATCGTCAACGGCCAGAAGACCTGGACCACGCTCGGCCAGTACGGCGACTGGATGTTCAACCTCGTGCGCACCAGCAGCGAGGGCAAGCCCCAGACCGGCATCAGCTTCCTGCTGCTCGACATGAAGTCGCCCGGCGTCACCGTGCGCCCGATCAAGCTGCTCGACGGCGGCCATGAGGTCAACGAGGTGTTCTTCGACAACGTCGAGGTGCCGGCCGAGAACCTGATCGGCGAGGAGAACAAGGGCTGGACCTACGCCAAGCACCTGCTCTCGCACGAGCGCACCAACATCGCCGACGTCAACCGCGCCAAGCGCGAGCTCGAGCGCCTCAAGCGCATCGCGAAGACCGAGGGCGTGTACGACGACGCCCGCTTCCGCGACGAGATCGCCAAGCTCGAGGTCGACATCGTCGCGCTCGAGATGATGGTGCTGCGCGTGCTGTCGGCCGCCACCTCGGGCAAGAACTCGCTCGACGTGGCCGGCCTGCTCAAGATCCGCGGCAGCGAGATCCAGCAGCGCTACAGCGAACTGATGATGCTCGCGGGCGGCCCCTATGCGCTGCCGCTGATCCGCGAAGCCATGGCCGCCGGCTGGCAGGGCAACTTCCCGGGCGGCAACCCGGCGCTCGCGCCGCTGTCGTCGACCTTCTTCAACATGCGCAAGACCACCATCTACGGCGGCTCGAACGAAGTGCAACGCAACATCGTCGCGCAGACGGTGCTGGGCTGAGGAGACAAAGACATGGATTTCAATTTCACCGACGACCAGGAACAACTGCGCGACGCCGTCCGCAAATGGGTCGACAAGGGCTATGACTTCGAACGCCGCCGGGGCATCGAGGCCAAGGGCGGCTTCTCGCGCGAGGCCTGGGACGAACTGGCCGAGCTCGGCCTCGGCGGCCTCTACATTTCCGAGGACGATGGCGGCCTGGGCATGGGCCCGGTGGCCGGCATGGTCGTGATGGAAGAACTGGGCCGCGGCATCGTGCTCGAGCCCTTCGCGCAGACGCTGATCGCGGGTGCCGTGCTCGGCGGCTACGCGGGCGACGCGCTCAAGAAAGCCTGGCTGCCGCGCATCGCGGGCGGCGAGGCCATCGTGGTGCTGGCCTACCAGGAACGCAAGGCGCGCTATCGCCTCGACGTCTGCGACGCCAAGGCCGTGAAGGCCGGCGAAGGCTGGAGCCTGACCGGCGCCAAGAGCCTGGTGGCCATCGGCGACCAGGCCGATGCCTACCTCGTGCCCGCCCAGGCCGACGGCAAGATCGCCCTGTTCCTGGTCGAGCGCAGCGCCAGCGGCGTGGAAGCGCGCGGCTACGGCACGCAGGACGGCAGCCGCGCCGCCGAGGTGGTGTTCGACAAGGCCGACGCCACGCTGGTCACGGCCGACGGCCTCGCGGCCCTCGAGTACGCGGTCGACGTCGGCATCGCCGCCACCTGCGCCGAAGCGGTGGGCGTGCTCGACAAGACGGTGGACGTGACGGTCGACTACATGAACCAGCGCAAGCAGTTCGGCGTGGTCATCTCGAGCTTCCAGGCGCTGCGCCACCGCGTCGCCGACATGAAGATGCAGCTCGAACTCGCGCGCTCGATGAGCTACTACGCCACGCTCAAGCTCAACGCCCCCGCGGCCGAGCGGCGCCAGGCGCTGGCGCGCGCCAAGTACCAGCTCGGCGTGTCGATGCGCTTCGTGGGCCAGAATTCGGTGCAGCTGCACGGCGGCATCGGCGTGACCGACGAATACATTGGCAGCCACTACTTCCGCAAGCTCACGCAGCTCGAGATGAGCTTCGGCGACAGCTTCCACCACCTGGGCGAGGTGTCGGCGCGCATGCAGGACACGGCCGGCGTCTTCGCCTGACGGTGCTTTTCTCTTAGCATCCAGCGCCCGCCCGCCTTCGCGCCGGCGGGCGTTTTTTCATTCGGAACGGCCGCCGCAACGCAACCACGAAGACCGACCATGCCCTCCCGCCGCACCCTTCTCCTCGGCGCGCCGCCGGTCCTCGCCGGGCTGCTCGCGTCCCCCGCCCTCCTGTTGACCGCCTGCGCCAATGCGCCGACCGCCATGCCCTCGCTCGCCGACCGCCCGCCCATCGTCTTCGTGCACGGCAACGGCGACTCGGCCGCGCTGTGGCAGACCACGCTCTGGCGCTTCGAGTCGAACGGCTGGCCGCGCGAGCGGCTGTTCGCCTTCGACCAGCCCCTGCCGCTGGCACGCGACGACGACGGCGTGGCCCAGGCCGGGCGCAGTTCCACCGCGGAATCGGCCGCCTTCCTCAAGGAACGGGTCGAGCAGGTGCTGCGCGCCACCGGCGCGGCCAAGGTCGTGCTGATCGGCAACTCGCGCGGCGGCAACACCATCCGCAACTACGTGCAGAACGGCGGCGGCGCGGCCGTCGTCAGCCACGTGGTGCTCGGCGGCAACCCGGCGCACGGCATCTGGGCCGTGCCGGGCCTGCGCGAGAACAACGAGTTCTCGGGGCTGTCGCCCTTCATGCGGCAGCTCAACGCACCCAAGGGCCCGAACGGCGACGAGGTGACGCCCGGCGTGAAGTGGCTGACGCTGCGCTCGGACAACAACGACAAGTACGCCCAGCCCGACGGCCTGTGGATCGGGTCGCCCGGCAAGCCGACGAACATCGGCTTCGACGGCCCGGCGCTCAAGGGCGCGACCAACATCGTGCTGCCGCGGGTCGACCATCGCGAGACCTCGTTCTCTCCCGCTGCGTTCGCGGCGACCTGGCAGTTCCTCACGGGCGAGGTGCCGCGCAGCCCGGAGATCGCGCGCGAGGCCAACGTGGTGCTCGACGGCCGCGCGATCGGCGCGGAGAACCAGTCACTGGCCGGCGCGCAGGTGCTGGTGTACGCGGTCGATCCGGCCACCGGCCGGCGGCTCGGCGAGCCCGTGCACCGCAAGACCGTCGGCGCCGACGGTCGCTGGGGCCCCTTCAGCGCGCGCCCCGATGCGGCCTACGAATTCGTGCTCGATACCCAGGCCAGCGTCACCCACGTCTACCGCAGCCCGTTCCCGCGCGGCAGCAGCCTCGTGAACCTGCGGCTCGACCCGATCGTGCCGGCCGACGGCAGCGCCAACGTGGTCGCCGTCTTCACGCGGCCGCGCGGCTATTTCGACGCGCAGCGCGACACCATGCGCTTCGACGGCAAGAGCCCGCCGGCAGGGGTGCCGCCCAAGGGGGCCGGCGTGTCGAGCTCGCGCTTGCGCGAGACGGGTTCCGAGCCGCAGCGCGCGGTCACGGGCGAGTTCAATGGCGAGCGCCTCACGGGGCTCACCTGGCCCGCGGTCAAGGGCCATGTCACGGTGCTGGAACTGACCCACTGAAGAAAAGGCGGCATGCGATGAACGACAGCTCCCCCTTCGTGCTCGAGGCCCGCGACGCCCGCGGCGTGGTCACGCTCACGCTCAACCGTCCGGGCGCGTTCAATGCGCTGTCCGAGGGCATGCTGGGCGCCCTCGAAACGGCCATCGCCGGCATCGCGGCCGACGACACGGTGCGTGCCGTCGTGATCGCGGGTGCCGGCAAGGCCTTCTGCGCCGGCCACGACCTGAAGGAAATGCGCGCCGCGCCCGCGCTCGACTACTACCAGCACCTGTTCGCGCGCTGCGGCGAAATGATGCTGTCGCTGCAGCGGCTGCCGGTGCCCGTCATCGCGCGCGTGCACGGCATCGCGACCGCCGCGGGCTGCCAGCTGGTGGCGGTGTGCGACCTCGCCGTGGCCTCGAGCGAGGCGCGCTTCGCGGTCAGCGGCGTCAACGTCGGGCTGTTCTGCGCCACGCCGAGCGTCACGCTGTCGCGCAACCTGGGCCGCAAGGAGGCCTTCGAGATGCTCGTCACCGGCGAATTCATCGGCGCAGAGGAGGCGCGCGAGAAGGGCCTGGTCAACCGCGTGGCGCCGCCGGCCGAACTCGATGCCGCGCTCGAGGCCCTGCTGGCCAGCATCGTCGCCAAGCCGCGCACCGCGCTGGCGCTCGGCAAGGCACTGTTCTACCGGCAGCTCGAGACGGGCATCGCACCGGCGCTGGCGGACGCCAGCCAGACCATGGCCTGCAACATGATGGATGCGAGTGCGCTGGAAGGCGTGCAGGCCTTCATCGAGAAGCGCCCGCCGGCCTGGAAGGCCTGAACCCGGCCAGCTAGCTGTCGTGCAGCCGCGAACTCTGCGGCAGGTGCGCCATCAGGAATTCCATCTGGTCCGCCAGGATGCGGCGGTTGCGCAGGATGAAGTCCTCCCAGAGGCTGGGCACGTAGGGCGCGTACAAGAGCGGCATGTTCGCCTGCTCGGGGGTACGGCTGCTCTTGCGGTGGTTGCAGGGCTTGCAGGCCGTGACCACGTTCATCCAGGTGTCGATGCCGCGCTGCGCGAACGGGATGATGTGCTCGCGGGTCAGCTCGTCTTCGTGGAAGTGGCCGCCGCAGTAGGCGCAGACGTTGCGGTCGCGCGCGAACAGCTTGCTGTTGGTGAGCCCCGGGCGCTGGGTGAAGGGGTTGATGCGCGGCACGCCCTTGGTGCCGATGATGCTGTTGACGGCAATCTGCGACTGCTCGCCCGTCATCGCGTTGTGGCCGCCGCGGAACAGGGCCACCTGGCCGCCAGCCTCCCAGCGGACTTCGTCCGCTGCATAGTGGATCACCGCCTGTTCGAGCGAAATCCACGACTGGGGCAGCCCTTGGGCCGACAGCTTCAAGACCTTCACCACACGCCTCCTCGACAGAACGAAAGAAACACGGAGAGACCCGGGACACGGAGCGCGTCGGCGACCTCGCGGATCGGCGCACTGCGTCACAATATACCGGCTTTGTGACAAAACGGCCTGATGAGCCCATTCGGCGGGCGACAGGCGCTATCAAAAAGATATTCACCCATGCAGGTTTTCCGCGGCTTCCGGCACCCGGGCGTGGCTCCGGCCTGCGCCTTGACCATCGGCAATTTCGACGGCGTCCACCGCGGCCACCAGGCCATGCTGGCGCTCCTGCAGACCGAGGCGCGGCAGCGCGGCCTGCCGAGCTGCGTGCTGACCTTCGAGCCCCATCCGCGCGACTATTTCGCCGCGCTCGCGAAGAAGCCCGAACTCGCGCCGGCGCGCATCGGCACGCTGCGCGACAAGCTCGGCGAACTGGCCGCCTGCGGCGTCGCGCAGACCGTGGTGCTGCCCTTCGATGCCCGGCTCGCCTCGCAGTCGCCCGAGGAATTCATCCAGAACGTGCTGGTCGACGGCCTGGGCGCGCGCTACGTGCTGGTGGGCGACGACTTCCGCTTCGGCGCCAGGCGCGCCGGCGACTACGCGATGCTCGACGCCGCCGGCGATGCGCGCGGTTTCGATGTCGCGCGCATGAACAGCTACGAGGTGCATGGCCTGCGCGTGTCGAGCTCGGCCGTGCGCGAGGCGCTGGCCGAAGGCCGCATGGCCGACGCCCAGACCCTGCTCGGCCGGCCCTACGCCATCTCGGGCCACGTGGTGCACGGGCGCAAGCTGGGCCGCGCGCTCGGCGCTTCGGCACCGGGGCAGGACGACGGCTTCCGCACCCTCAACCTGCGCTTCAAGCACTGGAAACCCGCGGCCAGCGGCATCTTCGTGGTGCTGGTGCATGGCCTGTCCGAGCGGCCGCTGCCCGGCGTCGCCAACCTCGGCGTGCGGCCCTCGCTCGACCCGAACGACGTCAATGCCGGCCGGGTCCTGCTCGAGACCCATTGCCTCGAGTGGCCCTCTCACCTGGGCGCCGAAGGGGCCTACGGTAAAATCGTGCGCGTGGAACTGCTGCACAAATTGCACGACGAATTGCGCTACACCAGCCTCGAAGCCCTCACCGCGGGCATCGCGAAGGATGGACGCGACGCGCGTGCCTTCTTTGCATCCACCCACGCAGAAACCCACCGCCAGACCACGCGCGATCGAATTTAGCCCTGCACGCTCCGTGCTGCCGCCCTTCGACAAGCTCAGGGCGAACGGCTTTTCTTCCGCACCGACGCCCTTTGTGCCGTTCGGGCTGAGCCTGTCGAAGCCCACTGTTTCGCACCCCCAACATGTCTGACGCTGCTGCCCCCACCGATTACCGTTCCACGCTGAACCTGCCCGACACCCCCTTCCCGATGCGCGGCGACCTGCCCAAGCGCGAACCGGGCTGGGTCAAGGAATGGAACGACGCCGAGCACGGCACCTACCACCGCCTGCGCCTGGCGCGCCGCGGCGCGCCCAAGTTCATCCTGCACGACGGCCCGCCCTACGCCAACGGCCAGATCCACATGGGCCACGCGGTGAACAAGATCCTCAAGGACATGATCACCAAGGCGCGCCAGCTCGAAGGCTACGACGCGCTCTACGTACCGGGCTGGGACTGCCACGGCCTGCCGATCGAGAACGCCATCGAGAAGCAGTACGGCCGCAACCTGAGCCGCGACGAGATGCAGGCCAAGAGCCGCGCCTACGCCACCGAGCAGATCGCCCAGCAGATGGCCGACTTCCAGCGCCTGGGCGTGCTGGGCGAATGGGACCATCCCTACAAGACCATGGACTTCGCCAACGAGGCCGGCGAGCTGCGCGCGTTCAAGCGCGTGATCGAGCGCGGCTTCGTCTACCGCGGCCTGAAGCCGGTCTACTGGTGCTTCGACTGCGGCTCGTCGCTGGCCGAGTTCGAGATCGAGTACGCTGACAAGAAGAGCCAGACCATCGACGTGGCCTTCAAGGCGCACGAGCGCGAGAAGGTGCTCGCCGCCTTCGGCCGGCCCGATGCGCTGGGCGACGTCTTCGCCGTCATCTGGACCACCACCGCCTGGACCATCCCGGCCAACCAGGCGATCAACCTCAACCCCGAGCTCGAGTACGCGCTGGTCGACACCGAGCGCGGCCTGCTGATCCTGGCCGCCTCGCTGGTCGAGATGTGCATGACGCGCTATGCGCTCGACGGCAAGGTGATCGCCACCGTCAAGGGCGAGGCGCTCGGCGGGCTCGAGTTCGAGCATCCGCTGTACGACGTGGACGCGGGCTACCGCCGCCTGTCGCCGATCTACCTGGCCGACTACGCCACCGCCACCGACGGCACCGGCCTGGTCCACTCCTCGCCCGCCTACGGCCTGGACGACTTCAACTCCTGCGTCGCCCATGGCGTGGCCTACGACGACATCCTGAACCCGGTGCAGGGCAACGGCAGCTACGCGCCGGACTTCCCGCTGTTCGGCGGCCAGAACATCTGGAAGGCCGTGCCGGTGATCATCGCCGCGCTGCGCGATGCCAACCGCCTGCTGACCACCGAGACCATCAGCCACAGCTACCCGCACTGCTGGCGCCACAAGACGCCGGTGATCTACCGCGCCGCGGCCCAGTGGTTCATCCGCATGGACGAGGGCGAGGGCGTGTTCACCAAGGACAAGGCGCCCAAGACGCTGCGCCAGACCGCGCTCGACGCGATCGAGCAGACCAGCTTCTATCCGGAGAACGGCAAGGCCCGCCTGCACGACATGATCGCCGGCCGGCCCGACTGGTGCATCAGCCGCCAGCGCAGCTGGGGCGTGCCGATCCCCTTCTTCCTGCACAAGGACTCGGGCGAGCTGCATCCGCGCACGATGGAGATCCTCGACCAGGCCGCCGACATCGTCGAGAAGGGCGGCATCGAGGCCTGGAGCCGCGTCACGGTCGAAGAGATCCTGGGCGCCGAGGACGCACCGAGCTACACCAAGAGCACCGACATCCTCGAGGTGTGGTTCGACTCGGGCTCGACCTTCTATCACGTGCTGCGCGGCACGCACCCCACGGTGCACCACGAGACCGGCCCCGAGGCCGACCTCTACCTCGAAGGGCACGACCAGCATCGCGGCTGGTTCCACTCGTCGCTGCTGCTGGCCTGCGCGCTCGAAGACCGCGCGCCCTACAAGGGCCTGCTCACGCACGGCTTCACCGTCGATGCCAAGGGCATCAAGATGAGCAAGTCGCTCAAGAACGGCATCGATCCGCAGGAGATCAGCAACAAGCTGGGCTCGGAGATCATCCGCTTGTGGGTGGCCGCGAGCGACTATTCGGGCGACATCGCGGGCGACGACAAGATCCTCGCGCGCGTGGTCGACGCCTACCGCCGCATCCGCAACACGCTGCGCTTCCTGCTGGCCAACACCAGCGACTTCGACGTCGCCAAGGACGCGCTGCCCCTGTCGGAGCTGTTCGAGATCGACCGCTACGCGCTCGCGCGCGCCGCGCAGTTCCAGGACGAGATCCTCGCGCACTACAAGGTGTACGAGTTCCACCCGGTGGTCGCCAAGCTGCAGATCTACTGCTCGGAAGACCTCGGCGGCTTCTACCTCGACATCCTCAAAGACCGCCTCTACACGACCGCGCCCGGCTCGCGCGCGCGCCGCAGCGCGCAGACCGCGCTGTGGCACATCTCGCAGGCGATGCTGCGCTGGATGGCGCCGTTCCTGAGCTTCACGGCCGAGGAAGCCTGGAAGTTCGTCGGCACCGGCCAGGCCGGCGACTCGATCTTCACCCAGACCTACAGCCGCTTCGACGCGCCCGACGAGGCCTTGCTCGCCAAGTGGGGCCGCATCCGCGAGATCCGCGACGCGGTGAACAAGGAGATCGAGACCGTGCGCGCCGACGGCAAGGTCGGCTCCTCGCTGCAGGCCAACCTGCGCGTGACGGCGCCGGCCGAGGACTTCGCGCTGCTGGGTTCGCTCGGCGAGGACCTGAAGTTCGTCTTCATCGCCTCGGCGATCGAGCTGGCCGCGGGCGAGGCGCTGGCCACGGCGGTCGTGCCGAGCACGGCGCAGAAATGCGAGCGCTGCTGGCATTACCGCGAGGACGTGGGCCACGATCCGGCCCATCCGACGATCTGCGGTCGCTGCACCAGCAACCTGTTCGGCGCCGGCGAATCGAGGAGCTTCGCCTGATGGCCGCCACCCGCACCGTCTCGGCCTCGCGCTCGCGCGGCACCGGCATCTGGCCCTGGCTCGCGCTGGCGCTGATCATCGTGATCATCGACCAGTTCACCAAGACGCTGATCCTCGGCTACTACAAGCTCGGCGACGCCACCTACGTCACCAGCTTCTTCAACGTCGTGCGCGCGCACAACACGGGCGCGGCCTTCTCGTTCCTGGCCGACCATTCGGGCTGGCAGCGCTGGCTGTTCACCGGCATCGGCGTGGCGGCGGCCGTGTTCATCGTCTGGATGCTGAAGTCGCACGCGGGCCAGAAGCTGTTCTCGTTTTCCATGGCCTGCATCCTGGGCGGCGCCATCGGCAACGTGGTCGACCGGATGATGCACGGCTACGTGGTGGACTTCCTGAGCTTCCACGCGGGCGGCTGGTACTTCCCGGCCTTCAACGCGGCCGACAGCGCGATCACGCTCGGCGCGATCTGCCTGATCCTCGACGAGATCCGAAGGGTGCGGCGCGGCAAGTAGCGGCCACCGTCTTTTTTGCTCCCTCGAAGGGCGCGCCGGATTCCCGGCGCGCCCTTCGCGCATTCGGGCGCACGGGTTTTCATCGATCCCGCGCTGTCATGGCGAGGTCATACTGCCGCGGTCCAATGTAATCGATTACATAGCACCCACCGATGAGCATCCAAGCAGTCGCGGCCAAGGCCGGCGTTTCCGTCGCCACCGTCTCGCGCGTCTTCAATTTCCCCGACAAGGTCAGCGGCGCCACGCGCGACCTGGTCGAGCGCGCGGCGCGCGAGTTGAACTACCTGCCGAATGCCAGCGCCCGCACCCTGCGCACCCAGCGCAGCCGCGTGCTCGGCGTGGTGCTGCCCACGCTGCTCAACCCCACCTTCGCCGAATGCCTGCAGGGCATCGCGCAGGCGGCCGTGGCAGGCGGCTACGCGATCATCCCGGTCACCACCGGCTACAAGCTCGACGAGGAGGAGCGCGCGGTCCACATGCTGCTGGCCGGCAATGTCGACGGCCTGATCCTCGTGGTCTCCAATCCCTCGACCTCGAAGGCGCTCGAGCGGCTGCGCGCCCAGCGCGTGCCCTACGTGCTGGCCTACAACCGCCATCCCGCGCATCCCTGCGTCACGGTCGACAACGAGGCCGCCGTCGCCGACGCGGTGGCGCGGCTGGTGCTGCTGGGCCACCGGCGCATCGCGATGGTCAGCGGCACGCTGGCGGCCTCCGACCGCGCGCAACAGCGCTACCGCGGCTACCAGAAGGGCATGGCCGATGCGGGCCTCAAGCCGCAGCCGCTGGTCGAGGTGCCCTTCGTCGAGAGCGCGGTCGACCGGCTCGCGCGGTTGCTGCAACTGCGCCACCGGCCCAGCGCGCTGGTCTGCTCGAACGACCTGCTGGCCATCCGCAGCATCCGCGCCGCGCACCGCAGCGGCCTGGCCGTGCCCGCCGACCTCAGCGTGATCGGCTTCGACGGCATCGCGCTCGGCGAGGACCTCACGCCCGCGCTCAGCACCATCGCGCAGCCCAACAGCGACATCGGCCGCCATGGCGTCGAGTTGCTGATCCAGGCCATGGCCGGCGGCGGCGCGCTCGACGCCGACGCCAGCCTGCTGCTGCCCCACGTGTTCCGCGACGGCGAATCGTGCGCCGCCGCGCCCGACGGCGATCCGGGCGACATCGCCTGACGCCCTTTTCCCCCGACCGCTTCAACCCACCCCGCCACAGGAGCTTCTCCCATGTCCTCTTCCTTGCGCCACATCGCGCGCCTCGGCCTGCTCGCCGCCGCGCTCGTCGGCGGCAGCGCCGCCTTCGCGCAGACCGCCATCTGCTACAACTGCCCGACCGAATGGGCCGACTGGGGCACCCAGCTGAAGGCCATCAAGGCCAAGACCGGCATCACCGTGCCGCCCGACAACAAGAACTCGGGCCAGTCGCTCGCGCAGATGGCGGCCGAGAAGGCCAGCCCGGTGGCCGACGTCACCTACCTCGGCGTGACCTTCGCGGTGCAGGCCGCCAAGGACGGCCTGGTCGAGCCCTACAAGCCGGCCGCCTGGAAGGACATCCCCGACGGCCTCAAGGACCCCGCGGGCAACTGGTTCACCATCCACTCGGGCACGCTGGGCTTCATGGTCAACGTCGACGCGCTCAAGGGCAAGCCGGTCCCCAAGTCGTGGGCCGACCTGCTCAAGCCCGAGTACAAGGGCCTGATCGGCTACCTCGACCCGGCCTCGGCCTTCGTCGGCTACGTCGGCGCGGTCGCGGTGAACGAGGCGCGCGGCGGCACGCTCGACAACTTCAAGCCGGCCATCGACTACTTCAAGGCGCTGCAGAAGAACGAGCCGATCGTGCCCAAGCAGACCTCGTACGCGCGCGTGCTCTCGGGCGAGATCGCGATCCTGCTCGACTACGACTTCAACGCCTACCGCGCCAAGTACAAGGACAAGGCCAACGTCGCCTTCGTGATCCCGAGCGAAGGCACGCTGGCCGTGCCCTACGTGATGAGCCTGGTGGCCAAGGCGCCGCACGCGGCCGACGCGAAGAAGGTGCTGGACTTCACGCTGTCCGACGAGGGCCAGGCGATCTGGGCCAAGGCCTACCTGCGCCCGGTGCGCGCCGGCGCGATGCCCAAGGAGATCGAGGCCCAGTTCCTGCCCGCGAGCGACTACGCGCGCGCCAAGAGCGTGGACTACGGCCGCATGGCCGCGGCGCAGCGCGCCTTCTCCGACGAGTACCTGAAGGAAGTGCGCTGAGCCGCACCGCATGAGATGACGCAGGCCACCGCCACGATGCCTTCGGACGGCGCCTCCGGCGCCTGGACCCCGCGCTGGCGGCTGCTGGCCTGCGCCCTGCCCGCGGCCGCCTTCTTCGCGGCCTTCTGGCTGCTGCCGGTGGTGCGGCTGCTCGCGCTGCCCGCCGACAAGGGCTGGGCCACCTACTTCGCCGTGCTGACCGACGCGCGCTACCTGCAGAGCATGGCCAACACCGTGCTGCTGTCGGCGGCGGTCACGCTGGCCACGCTGGTGCTCGGCGCGGCGGTGGGCATCTACCTCTCGCGCCATGCCTTTTGGGGCCGGCGCGTGCTGCTGTCGCTGCTCACGCTGCCGCTGTCCTTCCCGGGCGTGATCATCGGCTTCTTCGTGATCCTGCTCGGCGGCCGCCAGGGCGTGGTGGCGAGCCTGAGCGACGCCCTGATCGGCGAGCGCATCACCTTCGCCTACGGCCTGCTCGGGCTGTTCCTGGCCTACCTGTATTTCTCGCTGCCGCGCGCCATCGCCACCTACGCGGCCGCGGCCGAGGCCATGAACCTGCAGCTCGAGGAAGCCGCTCGCTCGCTCGGCGCCTCGCGGCTGCGCGTGGCGCGCGACGTGTGGATGCCCGAGCTCGCGCCCACCACCCTGGCCTGCGGCGCGATCCTGTTCGCGACCTCGATGGGCGCCTTCGGCACCGCCTTCACGCTCGCGAGCAAGTTCGAGGTGATCCCGATCACCATCTACAACGAGTTCACCAACTACGCGAACTTCGCGCTCGCGGCCTCGCTGTCGATCGCGCTCGGCCTCGTGACCTGGCTGGTGCTGTTCGCCGCGCGCCGCTTCGGCGCGAACCCCGTCGCGCGCTGAGGCCCTCATGCGAACCAACACCCGGCCCCAGGCCCCCTTCCTGCTCGCGATCACGCTGGTCGTGAGCCTGTTCATGATCGCGCCGATGCTGCTGTCGGTGATGGCCGGCCTGGTCAACAACTACAGCGCCGGCCTGAAGAGCGGCCTCACCCTGCGCTGGCTCGGCGAGGTGTGGGAGAACTACGGCGGCACCGTCGGCTGGTCGCTCGCGCTGGCCGCGGCTTGCGTCGCCTGCACCGTGCTGCTCGGCGTGCCCTGCGCCTATGCGCTGGCGCGCAGCCGCTCGCGCGCGGCCCATGTCTTCGAGGAACTGCTGACCCTGCCGGTCGCGGTGCCGGGGCTGGCGACCGCGCTCGCGCTGATCCTCGCCTACGGCCAGCTCACGGCCTTCCGCCAGAGCTTCGCCTTCATCCTGGTCGGCCACGTCGTGTTCACGCTGCCCTTCATGGTGCGCACCGTGAGCTCGGCCTTCCAGCGCCACGAACTGCTCGCGCTCGAGGAGGCCGCGCGCACGCTGGGCGCGAGCTTCCGCCAGCGCTTCATGGGCATCCTGGTGCCGGCCGTGTTCCCCGCCATCGTGGCCGGCAGCCTGATGGTGTTCACGCTCTCGGTGGGCGAGTTCAACCTCACCTGGATGCTGCACACCCCGCTCACGCGCACCCTGCCCGTGGGCCTGGCCGACAGCTATGCCTCGATGCGCATCGAGATCGGCTCGGCCTACACGCTGGTCTTCTTCGCCGTCATCCTCCCCGTGCTGTGGGGCCTGCAATACCTCGCCCACCTGATCCAGAAACGCCATGGAACTTGAACGCGTCCCCATCGACATCGCCCACTGCGCCAAGACCTATGCCGACGGCACGCGCGGCCTGCAGTCCACCGACCTCCAGGTGGAGGCCGGCGAGGTGCTGGCGCTGCTCGGCCCCTCGGGCTGCGGCAAGACCACGCTGCTGCGGCTGATCGCGGGCCTGGAAACGCCCGACGCCGGCAGCCGCATCGCCTTCGGCGGCCAGGACGTGACGCAGCGCCCGGTCGAGCAGCGCGGCGTGGGCATGGTGTTCCAGAGCTACGCGCTGTTCCCGCAGATGACGGTGGCGGCCAACATCGGCTATGGCCTGCGCATCCGCGGCGTGGCGCCCGCCGAGGAGAAGCGCGCCGTCGGCGAACTGGTCGACCTGGTGCGCCTGGGC
>NZ_JBZAYE010001089.1:0-1444 GCF_058244205.1 Variovorax sp. 20P10.2.4 | reverse complement strand
CTGTGGACCAACGAGCGACTGGAGGGCGGCGATATCGACGGCGAGGCCGGCACCGCCTTCGTCGACGGCGGCGGCCTCTCGGTGCGCATGACGCATGGCGGCATCGCGCTGGAGCGCGGCAGCCTGGTCGACGTGTCCTCGGGGGCCACCCTGGCGCGCAACGGGCGGCTCATGGGCGGGCGCGGCGGCAGCGTGAGCCTGCTGGCCGGCGCCGCGCAGGTCGAGACCAATCTCGAGGAGAACCCGGGCGGTGCGCTGCTGCGCATCGATGGCGAGCTGCGCGCGAGCGGCGTGCTGGGCGGCGGCACGCTGACGCTGCAGTCGCCGGCCAACGTGCTGTTCGGGCCCGATGCCTTCCTCGAGGGCGGCACGCTCGCGGCCGGCACGCCGTCGCCGCTGACCATGGTGTTCGCGCGCGACGTGCACGTGGGCATCGGCGAACGCCTGCCGCAACGCATCTCGACGCCGTTGACGGTGTCGCTGCAGGACTTCGCGCTGCCGTACATCCTGAGTCCCACCAATGCCGCACCGCTCGTGACCGCGGCCGACTGGGTGCTGCCACCCAACGTCTCGGTCTACACGCCGCAGGGCTTGCTGCCGCCCGGCAGCCCGGTCCCGGCGGGCACGCGCATCAATGCCTTCGGCGGCCAGTTGCCGACGGGCACGGTGCTGCCTTCGGCCGTGTTCCCGCTCGGCATTCCAGTCCACCCCTACGTGCTGACCCAGGAGGCGGGCGAGCGCTCGGCGATCGCGGCGGTCTATCTCGCGGGACGCCTGATCGAGCGCGGCGCGCACTTCGACGAAACGATCGCGTTCGCGCCCGCGCTGCGGCTCGATCCCGCGTTGCTGCAAAGCGGCTTCTCCAAGTACCGGATCGGCAGCTTCAGCGGCGTGCGCGTGCTCGACGATCTCGCACCGCGCGTGCCGGTGCTGCGCGCCGCGGCCGATGCGGGCGAACTGGCCAGCGGCACCGACACCGCGCGCGCGCTCGAGCGCTGGCTGCCGCCGCTGTACGCCGAGGATGCGCCGCGGCATCGGCTGAATTCGCGCACCGGCGCCGACCTGAGCCTGCAAGGCGCCGAGCTCGAGCTCGCGCGCGGCGTGCGCATCGAGGTCGATCCGGGGCGCCAGGCGCGCCTGGTGGCGCAGGGCCAGCTCACGGTCGAGGGCCAGGTGATCGCGCCCGGCGGCGACATCGTGCTGGCCAGTGCCGCCACGCGCGGCACCACCGATCCGAAGCTGGCGCCGATCGGCACCTCGATCTGGATCGGCGGCGAGGCCGTGCTCGACGCCGCGGGCCGCGCCCACGTCGCGATCGACGACCACGGCCTGCGCTACGGCATCGCGCCCGATGGCGGCTCGATCCGCATCGGCCTCGAGGACTACACGCGCGCCGACCGCGACTACCTGAAGACCTCCGGCATGCACGTGATCCTGCGGCCCG
>NZ_JBZAYE010001088.1:0-1451 GCF_058244205.1 Variovorax sp. 20P10.2.4 | reverse complement strand
CCATCCACATCGTGCGGCGAAAGCCGGCGCGCTGAGGGACCGCATCCCTTCCCCCAAGAGAACGACGACAGGAGACAAGACGATGAGAAACAGCAAGACTTCCACCTCCCTCGGCCGCCGCGCCGTCAACGCGCTGCTGGCCGGCGCGCTGCTGCTGCCGCTGGCCGCGCAGGTCCATGCGGCCGGGCCGATCAAGATCGGCGCCGTGGTCTCGGCCACCGGCCCGGCCTCCTTCCTCGGCGATCCGCAGCAGAAGACGCTCGAGATGTACGTGCGCAAGATCAACGCGGCCGGCGGCGTGCTCGGCCGCAAGCTCGAGCTGGTGCTCTACGACGATGCCAGCGACGCGAACAAGGCCAACGCCTTCACGCGCCGCCTCATCATGCAGGACGAGGTCGATGCCATCCTCGGCGCTTCGACCACCGGCTCCACCATGGCGATGGTGCCGCAGGCCGAGGCCGCGAAGATGCCGCTGATCTCGCTGGCCGCCGCCTCGGTCATCGTCGAGCCGGTCAAGCCCTACGTGTTCAAGATGCCGCACTCCGACCGCATGGCGGCCGAGAAGGTGCTCGGCGAGATGAAGAAGCGCGGCTTCACGCAGTTCGCGCTGCTGTCGGACACCGGCGGCTTCGGCAAGTCGGGCCGCACCGAGACGCTCAAGCTCGCCGAGTCGCTGGGCCTGAAGGTGGTGGAGGACCAGACCTACGGCGAGAAGGACACCGACGTCACGCCGCAGCTCACGCGCATCAAGTCCTCGGGCGCGCAGGCCGTGTTCGTGTTCGGCACCGGCCAGGCGCCGGCCATCATCGCGCGCAACCACCAGCAGCTCGCGATGAAGCAGCCGCTCTACACCTCCCACGGCCAGGCCTCGACCGAGTTCATCCGCATCGCGGGCAAGTCTTCCGAAGGCATCCGCATGCCGTCGCCCGCGCTGCTGATCGCCCAGGCGCTGCCCGACGCCGACCCGCAGAAGAAGGTCAGCGTGTCGTACGCCAAGGACTACGAGTCGACCGCGAAGATGGACGTGTCGACCTTCGGCGGCTACGCCCACGATGCGCTGTACCTGCTGATCGACGCGATCCAGCGCGCCGGCGGCACCGACAAGCAGAAGCTGCGCGATGCCATCGAGGCCACCAAGGACTTCGTCGGCGTGAGCGGCATCTACCGCATGTCGGCCACCGACCACATGGGCCTGGACGTCTCCGCGTTCCGTATGGTCGAGATCAAGGACGGCAAGTTCGTGGAAGTCCGCTGAGTTCGCGCGCGTCACCGGAGAGCGCATGAAGCTCAATGCGAACGATCACCGCCGGCATGCCCGCCGGCGGCTGCCGCGCTTCGTCTTCGACTATGTCGACGGCGGCGCGGAGACCGAGGACTGCCTGCGGCGCAACGAGGCCGACCTGGCCGCGCTGCACCTGGTGCCCACCGCGCTGCGCGACACCCGCCATGCC
>NZ_JBZAYE010001087.1:0-1459 GCF_058244205.1 Variovorax sp. 20P10.2.4 | reverse complement strand
GGAGTTGCGCGGGCGTCATGCCCGAGCCCTGGTCGGCGATGGTGATGCGCACGCGGTCCGGTGCGGCGTCGGGGGTGGCGGACTCGAGGTCCATGCGCAGCTCGATGCGCGCGCCCGGCGCGCTGTGGCGGATGGCGTTGTTCAGCAGGTTGACGATGGCGCGCGTGAGCAGCGAGCCGTCGGCGCGCACGAGGGTCTCGTCGGCGTCGTCGAGGCGCGCATCGATGCGCACGCCGTTGGCCTGCGCATAGTGCCAGGCCTGGTCCCGGGCATCGAGCAGCACGGCGCCCACGTGGGTGTCGGCGAAGCGGTAGTCGTCCGACTCGGCCTGCGCGAAATCCATGAAGCCCTCGGCCAGGTCGAGGGTGCGCTTGGCCTCGCGCCGGATGGCCTTGCGCATGTCTGCGGTGCCGGCCGCGTCCGGGTCGCCCTCGTGCATGGACAGCAGGCTCAGGATGGTGACTTGCGGGCTGCGCAGGTCGTGCGAGAGAAAGCGCCGCCATTCGTCGCGCTGCCGCTGCGCCTCGCGCTCGGTCGTGAGCTCGGGCAGCATGACGACCCAGCCGCGGTCGTCGGGCGCGTCCGCGCCGAAGGCGGCGGCCTCGAGGCGGAACACGCGCGCGTCGGCGGTGGTGTATTCGTCGCGCAGCCGGATCGTCCAGTGCAGCCGCGCCGAGCCCGGGGCATCGGCCTTCGCGGCCGCCGCCATCGGCGCGATCAGCTGCGGCAGCGACAGGCCGCGCAGCGCATCGGGATCGCTGTCGCGCTGCGCGAGCTCGCCGCCGCCGAGCAGGCGGGAAGCGGCCGCGTTGCCCGAGGCGATACGGCCCTGGTCGTCGCAGATCAGCATGGCCACGGGCATCGCATGCATCGCCTCGTCCATCAGCTTCTGCATGCGCTGCACGCGCGCGATGGCGCGGTCGAGCGCCTGCTTGGGATGCACCACCGGGTCGCCCGAGAGCGCGGGCGGCGCGGGCATGACCTCGAACGCGCCGCTCGGGATGGCGTGCAGCACCCGGGCGCGCTGGCGCAGGTAGGCCAGCTGCGACTCGAGCCGGCGCCAGCTCCACAGCAGGTAGAGCAGGAACAGCCCGGCGATCGGCGCCGCGGGCGGCAGCCACCAGTGCCAGCCCAGCATGGCGATGCCGCTGGCCAGCAGGCAGGCGACGGCGAGGCCGAAGGCGATCGGCAGCGCATGGCGCTGCAGGCGCACCAGCAGCCACAGCGCGATCCACAGCGGCACGACGGTCCAGGCCGCGTAGCCGGCCGGCGGCAGCAGCGCGACGTTGCGCGCGTTCATCAGGTCGTCGATGGCGTTGGCATTGACCTCGATGCCGGGCAGCACGCCGCGCATGCCGGCGTTCGGCGTCAGGGTCTGGTCGCCGAGGCCGGGCGCGGTGGCGCCCACGAGCAGCAGCTTGTCGCGCAGCAGCTCGGCGGGCACCTCGCCGCGCAGCAC
>NZ_JBZAYE010001086.1:0-1464 GCF_058244205.1 Variovorax sp. 20P10.2.4 | reverse complement strand
GCCTCGTCGAGCGCGGCGCCGCCGGGCTGCGCGAGCAAACCCATGGGTTGGCTCGCGGGTTCGCCCGCCATGGCAGGCGATGCGTCGCGGCGCTCAGCCATGGAAATCCACCAGCGCGCGGGCGCAGGCCTCCATGCCGCGGCGCAGATGCTTCTCGACCGCCTTGACCGAGATGCCCAGGTGCGCCGCCACCTCGGCCTGCGGCAGCTCGTGCACCTTGTGCATCACGAACACCTCGCGGCAGCGCTGCGGCAGCGCCGCGATGGCCTCGGCCAGCACCTCGATGCCCTCGCGCGCGGCGACGATGCGCGCCGGCTCGTGCAGGTCGAGCGCCTCGGGCGGCTCGGCCATCAGCTCGATCAGCGCGTCGCGGCTGCGCTCGGCACGCCAGCGGTCGACCGCGCGGCGCTTGGAGAGGATGCGCAGGAAGGCCAGCGGCGTGTGGATCGGCGTGCGCGGCGGTGTCTCGATCAGGTCGGCGCAGACCTCGTGCACGATCTCGCGCGCGGCGCCGCGCTCGCCGCGGCCGAAGCTCAGGCGCCGCACGTGGTCCACCAGCTCTTCGTAGTGGCTCACGAGCGCGGCGATCAGCGGGGAGTCGATGGAGTGCTTGTGCGACACGGGCGGCGTGGCGGCGGTGCGGGTGTAAGCGTTTGATTCTAATTGCGAATCGTTTGCAACTTCAAACGGGCCAGACCCGGGTGCGAAGTCGACTGCTACAATTGAGAACCATTCGTATTAAATCCTGAGCGCAGCCAGTCGCTGCGGGGAGATGCCATGTCGGCCGCCGAGTTCGCGCCTCCGCACGAAGTGCAATCGCTCTACAGCAACCATCACGGGTGGCTGCAGGGGTGGCTGCGCCGCAAGCTGGGCTGCCCGCACAACGCGGCCGACCTCGCGCAGGACACCTTCGTCCGCGTGCTCGGCAAGAAGGAACCGGTGGCCGCCGCCGAGCCGCGCGCCTACCTCGCGACCATCGCCCATGGGCTGGTGGTCGACTTCCACCGCCGCCGCGCGCTCGAGCGCGCTTACCTCGAGACCCTGGCCGCGCTGCCCGAGCCCCAATCGCCCTCGCTCGAAGAGCGCGCGATCGTGCTGGAGGCATTGAGCGCGATCGACGCCATGCTCGACGGCATGAAGCCCGCGATCCGCCAGGCCTTCATCCTCTCGCAGCTCGAGGGCCTGACCTATGCGCAGATCGCGCAGCGGCTGCAGGTGACGGTGCGCACGGTCAACAACTACATGCTCAAGGCGCTCGAGCATTGCTATCTGCTCGCGCCATGAGCTCTTTCGAACTCGATTCGCCGGCCGGCGACATCGGCCTGCCCGCCGGCCACGAGGCCCGCGTGCGCAAGGAGGCGATCGCCTGGTACGCGCAGCTGTGCTCGGGCGAGGCCACGCCGGCCGACCACGAGGCCTGGCGCCGCTGGCACCGCGCGCATGCGGAACACCGCCGTGCCTGGG
>NZ_JBZAYE010001085.1:0-1469 GCF_058244205.1 Variovorax sp. 20P10.2.4 | reverse complement strand
GCCATGCGCTGCTCGAGAAGCTGGTGTCGCCGCGCAAGGCCGCCACGGCGCATGTGCTGCTGACCGAAGGCGTCGATGGACTGGACGACGAGGCGCTCGCGCGTCGCCTCGACCCCGCCTGGCTCGCCACCAAGCCCTTCGTGCCGCTGCCGGTGCTCGGCGTGCCGGGCTGGTGGGCCGGCAACGAGGCGCCCGATTTCTATGCCGATGCCCAGGTTTTCCGTCCCCCGAGGGCCGTCGCCGAATCCCCCGCGGCGGGGCCCGGATAGCGGGTGGCTAGAACTTTTGCTCCTATCATCTGTCTACCCGCCTGCCGCCGCACGGCCGCGCGCGACGCCTTCTTCCAGAACCAACAACAACCCAGGCAGGGAGGCGAACGCGGCAGGAACGGCTTGAAGCGGGCCGCAAGGCCCTCATCTGGTCGGCAGCGTTCCCCCACGGAGAATTCAACTTGAAACGTATCCTTCTGTTCGTCCTGACCAATGTGATGGTAGTCGCGGTGCTCGGCGTGGTCGCCAGCCTGCTCGGCGTCAATCGCTTCCTCACGGCCAACGGGCTGAACCTCACGGCCCTGCTCGGCTTCGCGCTGATCATGGGCTTCGGCGGCGCGATCATCTCGCTGCTGATCAGCAAGCCGATGGCCAAGTGGACCGCCGGCCTGCGCATGATCGACAACCCCCAGTCGCCCGACGAGGCCTGGATCGTCGGCACGGTGCGCAAGTTCGCCGACAAGGCCGGCATCGGCATGCCCGAGGTCGGCATCTTCGAGGGCGAGCCCAATGCCTTCGCGACCGGCGCGTTCAAGAACTCCTCGCTGGTGGCGGTGTCCACCGGCCTGCTGCAGAACATGACGCGCGAGGAGGTCGAGGCCGTGATCGGCCACGAGGTGGCCCACATCGCCAACGGCGACATGGTCACGATGACGCTGATTCAGGGCGTGATGAACACCTTCGTCGTGTTCCTCTCGCGCGTGATCGGCTACGCGGTCGACAGCTTCCTGCGCCGCGGCGACGACCGTTCCTCGGGCCCCGGCATCGGCTACTACGTGAGCACCATCGTGCTCGACATCGTGCTGGGCTTCGCCGCCGCGATCGTGGTGGCCTGGTTCTCGCGCCAGCGCGAGTTCCGCGCCGACGCCGGCGCCGCCGCGCTGATGGGCAACCGCCAGCCGATGGTCAACGCGCTCGCGCGCCTGGGCGGCCTGCCGGCCGGCGAACTGCCGAAGGCGGTCGAGGCCATGGGCATCACCGGCGCCATGGGCAAGCTGTTCGCCACCCATCCGCCGATCGAGGAGCGCATCGCCGCGCTGCAGAACGCGCGCTGAGCACGCGCATCGGGACAGCGTGCCGCCACCTTCGGGTGGCGGCTTTTTTTTTGGGGCGCGGGATTTCCGTGCCCAAGCACTCAAGGCTGGGCGCTCAGTCCGCCGACGGCGCCGCTTCGGAAGCGGGCGCCGCCGCGTCGGGCGT
>NZ_JBZAYE010001084.1:0-1479 GCF_058244205.1 Variovorax sp. 20P10.2.4 | reverse complement strand
CCGGCAGGCTCACGAAGTCGTACTCGGTCGCCTCCTCGAGCCGCACGCTGCGCCGGCGCGCCAGCGGATGGCCGCGCGGCACCACCATCACCAGCCGGTCGACGCGGTAGTTGACGAGGTGCAGCCCGAGGCTCGGCGTGCCCTCCGCGAAGATGCCCGCGTCGGCGCGGCCGTCGAGCACCGCGAGCACGATCTCGCTGCTGTTGCGTTCCTCGAGCTCGATGCGGATGCCGGGATTGGCCGCCACGAAGCCCGACAGCCCGCGCGGCAGGAACTGCGTGACGGCCGAGGTGTTGACCCACAGCCGCACCACGCCGAGCACCCCCGAGGCGTAGTCGGACAGGTCGGCCGCGAGCTGGTCGACGTCGTCGAGGATGCGCTGCGCATGGCGGTGCAGCGCATCGCCCGCCACCGTGAGCGTGACGCCGCGCGAATGGCGCTCGAGCAGCGGCGTGCCCACGGCCGCCTCGAGGTCGGAGATGCGCTTGCTGGCCGCGCCCACCGCGAGGTGCGCGAGCTCGGCGCCCTTGCTGATGCTGCCGGTGCGCACCACCAGGTTGAACAGCGACAGCGAGACCAGGTCGAGGCGGTGCAGGTTCATGGCGCCGGTCCCTGCTTCAGCGGCGGCGCTCGACGTACGGCCGCGCCTGCAGCAGCACGATGCGCTCGCCCACGGTGGCCCATTCGATGTCCTGGTCGACGCCGCCGAAGCCGCGCTTGACCGCCGCGCCCACGTTCGCGAGCCGCACCACGAGCTCGTCGGTCAGCACGCTGCGGCCGGCCTCCAGCGGCACCTCCTTCACGCCACCGTCCTTGTCGAGCTGAAGCGCGCTGTCCTCGGCCGAGCGGCTCAGCACCTGGATCGCCTTCGACCAGCTCGAGTACATGAGCTGCTCGGCCACGCGCCGGCCCTCGACCACGCGGATGCCGATGCCGCGCTTGGCCGAGATGTAGGTGACGTGCGGATGGCCGGCGTCGAAGGGGTCGCGCGTGATCATCACGCCCGCGCTGGTGGCATCGATCGCGGTCTGCACGAACACGCCCATCAGCACCGACTCGGCACCGAAGCCCGCGGCGCCGCGCGCCTCCCAGGCCTCGGCATTGAAGACCGAGGCCCAGACCTTCTTCACCGCCAGCTCGAGCGCATCGCCGCTCTTCACGTTGGGCACGGTGGTGTAGAGGCCGGCGCCGCTGAAGCCCGGCAGGTCCTCGGAGTTGGACGAGCTGCGCACGAACACGCCGCCGCCGCCGAGCTGCGACTGCCAGGCTGCGCGCCACGCGGCCGCGGTGGCGGGATCGACCGGCCACTGCACGATCTCGGCGCGCAGTGCCTCGAGCGCGCGCTGGCGCACCAGCGGGTCGGCCGCGAAGCCCGGCGCCTGCTGCATGCGCGCGATGCGCTCGGCCAGGCCGTTGGCGCGCATGAAGCGGTCGTAGTGCGCGAACGGAATGCAGAAGCCGTCGGGCACGCTGGTCGAC
>NZ_JBZAYE010001083.1:0-1483 GCF_058244205.1 Variovorax sp. 20P10.2.4 | reverse complement strand
CGGCGTCGGATCGGTGTGTTCATGGGTGTCTTGGTGCGAAGAGAGTGGTTGATGAGACCGCATCGTAGGAACGGGGGCCCCGCGCCACCAGCGCGACGGGGGCGGTGGGCGTCCCGGCTGTATCGGGTGTAACGGCGCTTTCCCCTTTTAAATTCAACCGAAGGGTTGAACGAAATCCGGAACCGACCTATATTCAACCTTATGGTTGAACTTGAACTACCCACCGAGCACCAGGACCAGCGGCTCGACGCCATCTTCCACGCGCTGGCCGACAGCACGCGGCGCACCATGCTGCAGCTGCTGGCCCAGGGCGACTGCAGCGTGGGCGAACTCGGCGCGCCGTTCCGCATGAGCTTCGCCGGTGCTTCCAAGCACGTGAAGACGCTGGAGCGCGCGGGGCTGGTGTCGCGCACGGTGCAGGGCCGCGCCCACGTGTGCCGGCTCGAACCCACGGCGCTGGCCACGGCCGACGCCTGGCTGCGCTACTACGAGGGCTTCTGGGGCGGCCGCCTCGATGCGCTCGAGCAGGCGCTGCGCGACGACGCCGCCGGCTGATTTCTTTTTCTCATCCGACACAAGGAGCAGCACCCATGACCACCACCGAACGATTCGGCCGGCTCGTCGAGCCCGGCACCCTGCGCATCGAGCGCCTGCTGGCCGCGCCCGTGGAGCGCGTCTGGTCCTGCCTGGTCGATCCCGAGAAGCGCGCGCGCTGGCTCGCGGGCGGCACCATGGCGCCGCAGCCCGGCGCGGTGTTCGAGCTGCGCTTCGAACACACCACGCTCTCGGGCGAGGCCGCGCCCGAGCGCTACGCAGCCTACCGCGCGCCGCACCTGCAGAAGTCGCGGCTGCTGCGCATCGAGGCGCCGAGGCTGCTGGTCATCAGCTGGGGCAGCGAGGCGGACGACGCCTCCGAGGTCACTTTCGAACTCGCGCCGCAGGGCGATGCGACCCGTCTCGTGCTCACGCACCGCCGGCTGCCCGATCGCAAGGAAACCGTCAGCGTGGCCAGCGGCTGGCATGCGCACCTCGAGGTGCTCGAAGCGCTGCTCGAAGGCCGCGCGCCCGCGGGCTTCTGGACCTCGCTGGCGGCGATCGAGCAGCACTACGAGGCGCAGATCCGCTGAGGCGCGCGCGCTCGACCACCACGGGGGCCTTCGGGCCCCTTTTTCTTTTTCGGCCGGTGCTGTCGCGGCGCTGTCATGCGGCTCGCGCAGCATTCGAGGCATTGGTTGTATTTGTGGATTTTGTTGTAAATCACATTCATCTGCCCAAGTGCACATGAATGCATCGATCGCCGGCAAGCCACGCACGACCAGGAATGCCTTCGTGCCGGGGCGGGTTTGAGTGCCCGCCCCGGCGTTCTTGACCTGCCGGAGTTCCCCGATGACAACGCCGAGAGGCCGCCTCGCGCGCGCCGCCCTGTGCCTGACCCCCGTGCTACTGCTGGCCGCCTGCGGCGGCGGTGGCGGTGGCTCGACCC
>NZ_JBZAYE010001082.1:0-1488 GCF_058244205.1 Variovorax sp. 20P10.2.4 | reverse complement strand
AGGAAGGCGGGCAGCGTGACGGCACCGGCGGTGGCGAAGCTCTGGCGCAGGAAGGCGCGGCGCTGGGGCAGGTCGAGGGGAATCGCGGGGAAGGCTTTTGTCATGTTCTTTGCATCGTGAAGTCAGGTCGCGGTCAGGGAGGACCGGGCGCGATTCTTCGGGGGTGCGATGGCAGAACGATGACGCTGGACGCGAGGCGTCGCGGAAAAAAAACAGCCCGCACGAGGCGGGCTGGAAGGTGACCTGCGGAGGAGGGAGGATCAGAGGTACAGGTCACAGGGAGAGCCCTTAATGTGCTCCGCGAACCTGCATGCAACCTGACCGCGGGCGCCGTTTCGCATTCCTGGAGGGATGCTCATCCTGCGCTCATTCTTCTCGCCGCGGCGCTCGACTCAGTCCTCGTCTTCCCACTTGCCGATGACCGTGCCCAGCACGGTGAACGCGAGCCGGATCGGTTCGTGCGCGGGATTGAGCGGCTGCAGCCAGCGCCGGCCGTCCTCCTGCTTGAAGGCCTTGAAGGTGACTTCGCCGCTGGCGTCGAGCCTCGCGATGATGCGTTCGCCGTCCATGGGCTGCACGCGCTGCGGGTCGACGAAGATGATCGCGTCGGCGGGATAGCTCTTCAGGTGGCCGCTGGGCGCGGTCATGCTGTCTCCGCGCACGCGCAGCGCATAGGCCAGCTCGCTGTGGCGGCTCACGCAGGGAATCCACATCTCGGCCGGCACCTGTTGCGGTGGCGGCGCGGGCGGCAGCTTGCCCTTGCGCAGCTCGCGCACGTTCAGTGGCAACGGGGGCGGAGCCGGCGGTGGCGGTTCGGGGATGGTGGGGCCGGTCCAGGTGGCGGCCTGTTCCCAACTGATCAGCGGCACGGTACCGGGCGTGCCGGGGCGATAGAAAGGGATCGGCGGCGGTACGCGGGTCACGCGGTAGGAGCCGTCGGGTTCGCCCGTGATGTTGGCCGAGCGCGGCAGGGCGGCCTCTTCCCAGGGGGCGCGCCCTCCGCCCGTGGCCAGCCACACCGGATCGCAGCGATAGGCGAGAGCAAGCTGCAGCAAGCCCGAAGGGCGCAGGGTCTCGCCGCGTTCGATCTTCGAAATGTCCGATTGCCGGACCCCCGATTTGTCCTCGGCTGCCCTTTGCGTCATGTCGGCGTAGAGGCGAGCCGCCAGTGCTCGTGCGGCTAGGGAGTCTTCCATAGCCGCAGATTTAATCCCGAGAGAATATTCTATATCGACTCTAGAATAAGCGAAAGGGAGTCAGCCATGAAGCCACAAGAGCTCGTACTGGCGCTGCGCGCCATGGGACTTACGCAGAAGCAGATCCAGAAACGGACCGGCATTCCGCAACCCACCATCAGCAAGATCGGACGCTACGGCGAGCGCGACGTGATGCTGCGCACCTACGACGCGCTGCTCGCCGCCTACGAACAGCAGCTCAAGGAAGGACCGGTGGCGCCAGGGCCGGGCCGGGGCCGGCCATTGTCGCGCA
>NZ_JBZAYE010001081.1:0-1505 GCF_058244205.1 Variovorax sp. 20P10.2.4 | reverse complement strand
GGGCAGGGAGGTCATGGAGGGTCTTGTTCGAGGATGCGCCGACCGTAGGCGCGGGCGCGCGCGCGTCCAACGAAGCAAACCGGATATGCGTAGAAGAAAAACTTCGTTCGGCTGGCCCGGTCCGGCGCATACCCTGCCCACACCGCGGCCCCGGGCCGTGTTCCCGCTTCCCCGCCTTCCCCTCGAAAGTCCCCCATGAGCCTCTCCGAACTCCCCGTCGAAACGGCGGGCAACGACCTCGCGAGCGAGCGCGCGCGCGCCGTCGACGCCTTTCTCGCGCAGGCGCGCGGCCTGCTGGCCGCCGGCCCCGGCGAGGGCCACGCCCAGCTGCAGCCCGTGGCCGATGCGCTGATCGCCCTGGGCCGGCGCGCCGACCTGTTTCCGGCCGCCCATTTCCCGATCGATGCCGAGCGCCCCGCGCAGGTCTACCGGCTGGCCGAGGACGCCGATGGCGGCTTCGCGCTGTACCTCTCGGCGGGCCTGGCCGGCAAGGCCCAGCCGCCGCACGACCACACGACGTGGGCGATCATCGCGGGCGTCGAGGGCAACGAGCGCAACGTGCTCTACCGCCGCGAGAAGACCGCCGATCCCGCGCGCGACGACCTCGTGCAGACGCGCGTGGTCGACGTGGCCGCGGGCAGCGCGGTGGTGCTGACGCCCAGCGACGTCCACACCATCGAGCTGGTCGACGGCCTCGACGGCCGGCACCTGCATTTCTACGGCCGCGCGCTCGAGCGGCTCGAGCATCGCGTGGTGTTCGAAGGCACGGCCGGCGGCAGCTACCGTCGGTTCGGCCCGCCGCGCAACGTCCGCCATCCGGCGATCGCGCCGGCGGCGCTCAAGGCCGCGCTGTCCGATGGCGAGGAGATCGCGCTGCTCGACGTGCGCGAGACCGGCGTCTTCGTGCGCAGCCATATCCTGCTGGCCGCCTCGGCGCCGCTGTGGCGGCTGGAGCTCTTGATCGACCGCCTGGTGCCGCGCCGCGACACCCGCATCGTGCTGACCGACGCCGACGAGTCGCTGGCCCACCAGGCCGCCGGCAAGCTGGTGCGCCTGGGCTGGCGCAACGTGTCGGTGCTGGCCGGCGGCACCGCGGGCTGGGCCGCGGCGGGCTACGAACTGTTCAGCGGCAGCAACGTGCCGAGCAAGGCCTTCGGCGAGGTCATCGAGCACCGCAAGCACACGCCGTGGATCTCGGTCGACGAGCTGCACCAGCGCGTGGAGCGCGGCGACGACATCGTGGTGGTCGACAGCCGCACGCCCGAGGAGTTCGCCGACTTCAGCCTGCCGTTCGCCCACAGCCTGCCGGGCGCCGAGCTGGTCTACCGCATCCATGAATTCGCGCCGCGTCCCGAGACGCTGGTGGTGGTGAACTGCGCCGGCCGCACGCGCAGCATCGTCGGCGCGCAGACGCTGATCGACGCGGGCATCCCGAACCCCGTGGTCTCGCTCAAGGACGGCACCATGGCCTGGCTGCTGGCCGGTCGCACGCTGTCGCACGGCCG
>NZ_JBZAYE010001080.1:0-1516 GCF_058244205.1 Variovorax sp. 20P10.2.4 | reverse complement strand
CGCTTCGGCGGGCTGGTGGCAGTCAACGAGGTGAGCTTCGACGTGGCGGCCGGCGAGATCGTGGGCCTGATCGGGCCCAACGGCGCCGGCAAGTCGACCATGTTCAACCTGCTGACCTGCACCCTGCCGATGAGCTCGGGCAGCGTGCGCTTCCTGGGCCAGGACATCGCCGGCATGCCGCAGCGCGAGGTGGCGCGGCTCGGGCTGGCGCGCACCTTCCAGCACGTGAAGCTGCGCCCGCAGATGAGCCTGCTCGACAACGTGGCGCTGGGCGCGCACTCGCGCACGCGTTCGGGCGTGCTGCGCGCGGGGCTGCGGCTCGATCGCGCCGAGGAGCGGCAGATCCTGCAGGAGGCGCAGCGCCAGCTCGAGCGCATCGGCCTGGGCGATCGCGCGCACGAGCTCGCGGGCAGCCTGCCGCTGGGCACGCAGCGCATCCTCGAGATCGCGCGCGCGCTCGCGGCCGACCCGGTGCTGTTGGTGCTCGACGAGCCCGCGGCCGGCCTGCGCCGCAAGGAGAAGATGGCCCTGGGAGAGCTGCTGCGCAAGCTGCGCGACGAGGGCGTGACCATTCTGATCGTCGAACACGACATGGACTTCGTGATGAAACTCGTGGACCGCCTGGTGGTGATGAACTTCGGCGCCAAGCTGGTGGAAGGCGCGCCGGCCGCGGTGCGTGCCGACGAGCGGGTGCAGGCGGCTTACCTGGGGAGCGTGGCATGAGTACGGCGACCCCGATGCTGGAGATCGGCGACCTGCACGTTTCCTATGGCCAGGTCGACGCGGTGCGCGGCGTGTCGCTCGCGATGCGGCCGGGGCAGATCGTCTCGGTGATCGGCCCCAACGGCGCCGGCAAGACCACGCTGCTCGCGGCCGCGATGGGCCTGCTGCCCTCGAAGGGCGTGCTGCGCTTCGAGGGCGAGGACCTGCATGGCCTCGACGTGGAGGCGCGCGTGGAGCGCGGCCTGTGCCTGGTGCCCGAGAAGCGCGAGCTGTTCGGCGAACTCTCGGTGCTCGACAACCTGCAGCTCGGCGCCTTCTCGCGCCGGTTGCGCGGCAGCGTGCTCAAGAGCCGGCTGCAGGGCGTGTATGACCGCTTCCCGCGGCTGGCCGAACGCCGCGCGCAGCGCGCCGACACGCTCTCGGGCGGCGAGCGCCAGATGCTGGCCGTGGGGCGCGCGCTGATGTCCTCGCCGCGCCTCTTGATGCTCGACGAGCCCAGCCTCGGGCTGGCGCCGCTGATCGTGCGCGACATCCTCGCGATCGTGCGCAAGCTGCGCGAGGACGGCGTGTCGATCCTGCTGGTGGAACAGAACGCGCGCGCCGCGCTCGAGAGCTCCGACCACGGCTACGTGCTGGAAACGGGCGAGATCGCGCTCGATGGCGCCTCGCAGGACCTGGCCTGCGATCCGCGCGTGCAGGCCACCTACCTCGGCGGGGGCACGCACGATGAGGACTGAGCCGGGCCCGCTGCCGCCCGCGCGACGCACGCTGCCGGCGATGCTCGAACGGCAGG
>NZ_JBZAYE010000108.1:0-16854 GCF_058244205.1 Variovorax sp. 20P10.2.4 | reverse complement strand
ACGCTGGCCGACTGGCTCGCGAGCACCGCCGCGCATGGTCCCGATCCCGCGCGGCGCCACCTGCTCGCGCCCAACGACCTGCAGGTGGTGAAGGCCGCCGGCGTGACCTTCGCGGCCAGCATGGTCGAGCGCGTGATCGAGGAGCAGGCGCGCGGCGACGCGAGCCGCGCCGAGGCGGTGCGCCGCCAGGTGGTGGCCGTGGTCGGCGACGACCTCTCAGGCATCGTGCCGGGTTCGCCGGAGGCCATGCAGCTCAAGCAGGTGCTGCTCGCGCAGGGCCTGTGGTCGCAGTACCTCGAGGTCGGCATCGGGCCCGACGCCGAGGTCTTCACCAAGGCCGCGCCGCTGGCCTCGGTGGGCACCGGCGTGCAGGTGGGCCTGCATCCGGGCTCGACCTGGAACAACCCCGAGCCCGAGGTCGTGCTGGCCATCGACAGCCGCGGCCGGACCGTTGGCGCCGCGCTCGGCAACGACGTCAACCTGCGCGACTTCGAGGGCCGCAGCGCGCTGTTGCTGGGCAAGGCCAAGGACAACAACGCCTCGTGCGCCATCGGTCCGTTCATCCGCCTGTTCGACGCCCACTACGGCATCGACGACCTGCGCGCCACCGTGGTCGAGCTGCGCGTGGAGGGCGAGGACGGCTTCGTGCTCGAGGGCTCGAGCTCGATGGCGCGGATCAGCCGCGATCCGCTCGAGCTGGTGCGCCACGCCATGGGCGCGCACCACCAGTACCCCGACGGTATCCTGCTGTTCTGCGGCACCATGTTCGCGCCGATCCAGGACCGCGACGCGCCCGGCGCCGGCTTCACCCACCACGAGGGCGACCGCGTGGCGATCCGCGCCGAGCGGCTGGGCACGCTGTTCAACCGCGTCGGGCGCAGCGACCGCATTCCGCCGTGGACCTTCGGCATCGGCGCGCTGATGCGCAACCTCGCCGCGCGCGGGCGGCTTTGAGCGCGGCGGTGGCCGGGCGCGCTTGGCGGCAGAATCCGGGCCACCCATGACAGAACCCGAAAAAAGACAGGGCCGCCGCCGCTTCGGCACCAACTCCGTCACCATGGCCGACGTGGCCCAGGTGGCGGGCGTGTCGGCACAGACCGTGTCGCGCGTGCTGCGCGACCCCGAGGGCTGCACGCCGCAGACGCGCGAGCGCGTGGAGGCGGCGATCCGCAGCACCCGCTACGTGCAGAACCTCGCGGCCAGCCACCTGGCCTCGAACCGCAGCATGACGGTGGCCGCCGTGATCCCGCAGATCGCGGCCTCGGTGTTCGCGGAGACGCTGCAGGGCCTGTCGAACGTGCTGCTGCAGGCCGGCTACCAGGTGATCATCGGCCACACCGACTACAGCCACGAGCGCGAGGAGGCCGTGGTGCGCAGCCTGCTGGGCCGCCGCCCCGACGCCTTCTTCCTCGTCGGCACGCGCCACACCGACGCGGTGCGCGAGATGCTCGCGCGCGCCGCCATTCCCGTGGTCGAGAGCTGGGCCTGGACGCGCAAGCCCATCGACCAGCTCGTGGGCTTCTCGAACCAGGAGGCGCTGGCCGCGGCCGTGGCCTATGCGCAGCGGCGCGGCTACCGCCATCCCACCTTCGTGGGCGCCGCGCGCCCCGGCGACGACCGCGCACGCGAGCGCCTGGACGGCTACACCACCGGCATGGCGCGCCACTATCCCGGCCAGGCGCCGCGCAGCCTGGTGGTGGAGAACCTGCCCTACACCATGGGCAGCGGCAGCACCCTGCTCGAGGCCGCGCGCGCGCGTTTCCCCGACAGCGACCTGCTGCTGTTCTCGAGCGACCTGCTGGCCTCGGGCGCGCTGCTGGCCTGCCAGCGGCTGAGCATCGCGGTGCCCAAGCAGCTCGCGATCATGGGCTTCGGCGACTACGAGATCGCGCGCGAGCTCAACCCCGGCCTCACGACCATCGCGGTGCCGACCGTGCGCATGGGCGAGGAGGCCGCGCGCATGCTGGTGCAGCGGCTGCGCAGCGAAACGCCGGCGGCGCGCAAGCGCGACCTGGGTTTCGAGCTGATCGAGCGCGGGAGCGCCTGAGCGGTCCGGCGCTCCCGCGGGGCGCCATGAGAAAAGGGGCCGACCGTCGCCGGTCCGCCCCCCTTCTTGTCGTGAACCGCGGCGCAAGCCGCGGTGTTCGATCAGCCCAGCAGGCCGTGCAGGATGTTGGCGACCGGGGTCACCACATTGCCCACCGTGTGCTCGACCTGGCTGGTGATCGGGGTCACCACGTCGGCGACCACCGAGCCCACCGCGTGATCGACGTTCTCGACCACGTTGGACACGGTCGCGACCACCGGCGCCGCCGCCGCGGTCGCGCCGGCCAGGATGTCGGTCACCGGGGCCAGGGCACCGGAGCCGGCGCTGGTCAGCGTATCGACCACCGGAGCGAGGGTGTCGCTCAGGCCGCTGGCGATCTCGGTCACCGGCTGCAGGATGTTGGCCACCGGGCCGTCGCCGCCCAGCGCGCCGAGCAGGCTGCCGACGAGGCCGTCATTGCCGAGCAGGCCGCCCACCAGGCCACCGACCAGACCGTCGCTGCCCAGCAGGTTGCCCACCAGGCCATCGTTGCCGAGCAGACCGCCGACCAGGCCGTCGTCGCCGAGGACGCCGCCGAGCAGACCGCCTTCGCCACCGCCGAGCACGCCACCCAGCAGGCCGCCGTCGCCCAGCACACCACCGAGCAGGCCGCCGTCACCGCCGAGCACGCCGCCCAGAAGGCCGTCGTCACCCAGGATGCCGCCGAGCAGACCACCGTCACCGCCGAGCACGCCGCCCAGAAGGCCGTCATCACCGAGGATGCCGCCGAGCAGACCGCCGTCGCCACCGAGCACGCCGCCCAGCAGGCCGTCGTCACCGAGGATGCCGCCGAGCAGGCCGCCGTCACCGCCGAGCACGCCGCCCAGGAGGCCGTCGTCACCGAGGATGCCGCCGAGCACGCCACCCAGCAGGCCGTCGTCGCCCAGGATGCCGCCGAGCAGACCACCTTCGCCACCGAGCACGCCGCCCAGCAGGCCACCGTCGCCGAGGACGCCACCGAGCAGGCCGCCGTCGCCACCGAGCACGCCGCCCAGCAGGCCGTCGTCGCCGAGGATGCTGCCGAGCAGGCCACCGTCACCGCCGAGCAGACCGCCCAGCAGGCCATCGTCACCGAGGATGCCGCCGAGCAGGCCGCCTTCGCCACCCAGCAGACCGCCGAGCAGGCCACCGTCGGCCGGCGTATCGGCCGCGACCATCAGGCTGGCCGAGGCGCTGGCATCGGCACCACCGCCGAGCAGGCCGCCCAGCAGACCGCCGAGAAGGCCGTCATCGCCGAGGATGCCGCCGAGCAGGCCACCGTCGCCACCGAGCACGCCGCCGAGCAGACCATCGTCACCCAGGATGCCACCGAGCAGGCCATCGTCGCCGAGGACGCCGCCCAGGAGACCACCGTCACCGCCGAGCAGGCCGCCCAGCAGACCGTCGTCGCCCAGGACACCACCCAGCAGACCGCCGTCGCCACCGAGCAGGCCGCCCAGCAAGCCGTCGTCGCCAAGAACGCCACCCAGCAGGCCACCGTCGCCACCGAGCAAGCCGCCCAGCAGACCGTCGTCACCCAGGACACCACCCAGGAGGCCGCCGTCACCGCCGAGCAGACCGCCCAGCAGACCGTCGTCGCCCAGGACGCCACCCAGGAGGCCACCGTCGCCGCCGAGCAAGCCACCCAGCAGACCGTCATCACCCAGGATGCCGCCGAGCAGGCCACCGTCGCCGCCGAGCAAACCGCCCAGCAAGCCGTCGTCACCCAGGACGCCACCCAGCAAGCCACCGTCGCCGCCGAGCAGGCCGCCCAGCAGACCGTCGTTGCCCAGCACACCACCCAGCAGGCCACCGTCGCCACCGAGCAAGCCGCCCAGCAAGCCGTCGTCACCCAGGACACCACCCAGCAGGCCACCGTCGCCACCGAGCAGACCGCCCAGCAGACCGTCGTCACCCAGGATGCCGCCGAGCAGGCCGCCGTCGCCACCGAGCAGACCGCCCAGCAGGCCGTCATCACCCAGGATGCCGCCGAGCAGGCCGCCGTCGCCACCGAGCAAGCCGCCCAGCAGACCGTCATCGCCCAGGACGCCACCCAGCAGGCCGCCGTCACCGCCGAGCAGGCCGCCCAGCAGACCGTCGTCACCCAGGATGCCGCCGAGCAGACCACCGTCGCCGCCGAGCAAGCCGCCCAGCAGACCGTCGTCACCCAGCACGCCGCCCAGCAGCCCATCGCCGCCGATCAGATTCGCCACGCCATCGGTCAGGAAGTCGACCTGCGTGCCCACCGCGCCCAGCAGCGCGTCGGTGGTGCCGGCGCCCAGCAGCTGGTCGGTCAGCGGGCTCAGCAGGCCGCCGACACCGTCGGTGACCTGGCTCACGAGGTCGTCCACCGGATCCAGCACGTTCGGGTCGTTCGGCGTGAAGGTGTCGCCGAGCAGCGGGCCCAGCAGGCCGCTCACCGTATCGGTCAGGCTGTCGGTCAGGCCGACCACCGGGGCGAGCACGTCGCCCAGGCCGAGCTCGCCGAGCAGGCCGTCGTTGAGGCCGTCGACCAGGCCGCCGACGATGCTGTCGGTCGGGTCGAGCAGTTGGGCACCGGTGCCGCCGCCACCACCGCCGATGCCGCCGAGCACGCCGCCCAGCAAGCCACCGAGCAGACCGTCTTCACCGAGCAGGCCGCCCACGAGGCCGTCGCTGCCCAGCAGGCCGCCGACCAGACCGTCGTCGCCGAGCAGGCTCGGCACCAGGCCGTCTTCACCCAGTACGCCGCCGAGGATGCCGCCTTCGCCGAGCAGGCCACCCAGCAGGCCGTCGTCGCCCAGCAGGCCACCGACCAGGCCTTCGTCGCCGAGCAGACCGCCCAGCAGGCCATCGCCGCCGATCAGGCCACCGAGCAGGCCGTCGTCGGCCAGCACGCCGCCGAGCAGGCCGTCGTCACCGAGCAGGCCACCGAGCAAACCGTCATCGGCCAGCAGACCGCCGAGCAGGCCGTCGTCGCCCAGCAGGCCGCCGAGCGGGCCACCGGCGCCGAGGATGCCGTCTTCGCCGAGCACGCCACCGAGCAGGCCGTCGTCGCCGAGCAGACCGCCCAGCAGGCCGTCGTCACCCAGCAGGCCGCCGAGCAAACCGTCTTCGCCGCCGAGCAGGCCACCGAGCGGGCCGTCGGCCAGCAGGCTGCCGACCACGCCATCCGGTCCCAGCAGGCTGCCGACCAGACCGTCGGGTCCGAGCAGGCCGCCGCTCAGGCCTTCGCTGCCGAGCAGGCCGCTGAGCAGGCCGTCGTCGCCGAGCAGGCTGCCCACGATGCCGTCTTCGCCGAGCAGGCCGCCGAGGGCACCGTCGTCGCCCAGCAGGCCACCGAGCAGGCCGCCTTCGCCGAGTGCCGGGCCCAGCAGGCCGCCGAGCAATCCGTCTTCGCCGCCCAGGCCGCCGAGCAGGCCACCGTCACCCAGCAGGGTGTCGAGCAGGCTGCCGACCGCGGTGCCTTCGCCGATCAGGCCACCGAGCAGGCCGTCGTCGCCGAGCAGGCCGCCCACGAGGCCGTCTTCGCCCAGCAGGCCACCGAGCAGGCTGTGCTCGCCGAGCAGGCCGTCGAGCACCTGGCCGACCACGCCGTCGTCGCCCAGCAGGCCGTCGACGAGGCCGTCGATGCCCAGGCCGGTGGTCACGCCGCCCAGCAGGCCGTCGCTGCCCAGCACGTTCTCGAGGATGTTGTTCAGCGCATCGGTCAGGTAGTCGACCTGGCCATTGAGCGTGTCGATGATCGCGCCGGTGGTGCCGCCGCCCAGCAGGCCGTCGACCACGGGGGACAGCACGCCGCCGAGGTTGGTGGTGACATGGTCGACCACGTTGTCCACGGGATCGAACTCGTTGGGATCGTTGGGCGTGAAGTCGCTGCCGGCGATCGGCGCGAGCACGTCGTCGATCACGTCGGTGACGCTGTCGACGATGGGCTTCACGGTCTGGAGCGCGCCGCCCAGGCCCAGGGTGTTGTCCACCGCATCGATCACGTGGCCGACGGTGCCGTCGCCCGGATCCAGCAGGTGGTCGGCATCCGCGTCGGCGTCGGCGTCGGCGTCGGCGTCGGCGTCGGCGTCCGCATCGGCGTCAGCGTCCGCATCTGCGTCGGCATCCGCATCTGCATCTGCATCTGCATCCGCGTCGGCATCGGCGTCCGCATCACCGTCCGCATCGGCGTCTGCATCCGCGTCCGCATCGGCATCCGCGTCGGAATCGCCGACACCGGGAATGAAGAAGGGAACGCTCGAATCGCTGCCGCCGCCGCCCAGGGCCGCGGCCAGCGCGATGCCGCCCAGCGCGCCGAGCGCGAACTCGCCGACGCCGAGGCCGCCGCCGGTGGCGAGCTTCTTGGTAACGGCCAGCGCCGCCGCATCGGCGTCGGCATCGGGCGGGGTGACGGCGAGATCGCCCGAGGCCACGTCGACATTCACCTGCTCGAGGCCGCCCGGCAGCTTGGTCGACGTGACGGTGGCATCGGTGCCGCCCGCGAAGACGCCGGCCAGCGGCGCCTTGTTGGTGGCCGAGCCGGGGAACAGCACGTTGGCCTGGCCGCCATCGGGAACGATCACGCGGTCGCCGGCGATCAGCGACTGGTTGCCGTCCACCGGGATGCTCACGCCGTCGCGCACGATGGTCGTGCCGGGCGTCGCATTCGACAGCGATCCGATGCTGGCGGGTGCGGCGGCCGCGGGTGCCGAGGAGGGCACTGCCGCGGTCGCGCCCATCGGGGCGATCGGCGAGGCGGTGGCTTGAGCGAGGACCACGGGCGCCCCACCGTTTGCGGTGGTGGCCGGGGTCGTCGGAGTCGATGATTCTGTTGTAGTCATGGCGGCCTCTGTGACAAAGATATGGCCTACAGGGGCAACATGCGTGCCGCCTTCGCGCTGCCGCCATGGCAGGCCTTTGTTACGGCACCGTGATCGACTTATCTCGTTGATTCAAAAGGCTTTTCGCAATTGGGGTAACACGCGGCGGGAACATGCGTAACACCGCTTTTCGCCGCGCGTTACGTAACGCGGGGCGCTTTTTTTCCGGAACGCCAAGCGGGTTCCGGGGACATGCAACGGCGCAGGCGCACGCCCCGAAAAGCCGTCGGACGGCGTCCGCGCGTGAACGTCTGGACATCTGGCATCCACCTGATGACGGCCGGAAAGCTCGGTCCGGGGCTCTTCGATCGTCAACGGGCGAAAGGGGAAATGCCCAATGCAGCGTGACCGTTGGAGGAGAACATCGACATGAAATCCGAAAGGCTCATGGAATCGCGCAAGAGCTTTCCAAGCTCCAAGGCGTAGATCACGGTTCCGGCTGGAAATGCGTCGCTGTTGACCTGTCCGAAATCCGTGGAAAGCAGCACCCTGCCTGGACCGGTAGCACGGATTGAATCGGCAAACCTGCTCAGGTCAACCCCGTCCTGTGTGTGGATGGCAAAACAATGCTCCACGTAGACCCCGTCGTACTGAACGAGCGAGCAAAGTTGCTCGTCTGTCAGACCGACGGCCGGATAGTGCGGGTGCGTGACGATGA
Organism: Variovorax sp. 20P10.2.4; assembly: GCF_058244205.1. Classification (NCBI taxonomy): domain Bacteria; kingdom Pseudomonadati; phylum Pseudomonadota; class Betaproteobacteria; order Burkholderiales; family Comamonadaceae; genus Variovorax; species Variovorax sp. 20P10.2.4. The sequence goes on along the minus strand of NZ_JBZAYE010000108.1, from coordinate 9,284 downwards.
TCTTTCCGACACCCAATGAAATTGCCAGCGGCACCAGCTCCATGATCTCCGCCGCGCAAAGATGACCCGTCGCCAGCACGCAGCCGTGCCGGGCAATGGTGCCCAGCACCTCCAGGAGCCCGGGTGTGGGACGCAGGTCTTCGGTGAACGCAACGACGAGTTCACGCCCGCCAAGATCATCCGCCGAGAGCGCGGAGGGCTGTGACCCGCAGCAGCCCGACCAATTCGGATCGAATCCGAAACCATGGGTCTTGACGTGGGAGACGGAGTCCACGGTCGGCATCCACACGACGATCGGTGCGTTGTCCGGCTGCGCGTTCTGGACCTCCGCCTTGTTGCCTGAAACCGCCCCTGATATGGCTGCCGGGTTGAGCCCTCCAACGTAGCTGTTGAGAACAACGCCACCGTAGAACCTCACTCCATGGCGAGCGCGTGCGAGTGACGCCAGTGGCGTGGTGGAGAAGGTGTGGTTCTTCAGTACCAGTACGGCGCCGAACGGACGAGCAGCCTCCGCAAGCGATTGGACGTCGTAACGACGAGCAACAAGCTCGGGGCCAACATGGTAGTGGGTCTCGATGACGCCCGCGTGCGCCAGGAGTTCATGGGCGTGGCTGTAGGAATCAAACATGAGTCGCTCCTTGTCAGGAGAGTTTTCTTGACCGGGATATCCTGTACTCGAGGTACCGAATCGCAATCGCGCTCGAGATGCTGATCGCGAGATAGAAGACGCCGACCAATGTCATCGGTTCGACGTAGCGATAACTCTCGTTCGAGAAGACGCGTGCCTCCCCCATCAGATCGAGCACGGCGATTGCCGAGAGCAAGGCGCTTTCCTTGAACATCAGGATCAGATAATTTCCCAAGGCGGGAATCATCGGCGGTATGGCTTGCGGCAAGACCACTTCCGTCCACTGCCGGTACATCGAGTAGTTGAGAGCCCTGGCCGCCTCCCATTGCCCACGGCTCACCCCGTCGATTCCAGCCCGGTAGACCTCTGCCATGTAGCAGCCGACGTGCAGGCCGAGAACGAGCACGCCGCAAACGACTGCATCGAGGCGGAGTCCGACTTCAGGCAGTACATAGAACGCAAAGAAGAGTTGGATCAACAGGGGCGTACGTCGCGTGGCTTCCATGAATCCATGAGCGAGTTTGCGCACGAGAAAAGAAGGCATGCGCGAGGCAACCGCCAAGGCAAGGCCCACGCACAGCGCCAGGATCGTGGCAAGCAAGGTCACCTGTCCCGTAACGGCAAGACCCCGCAGAAGCCTCGGCACCACCTCGGTGGCGGTTTGTGGATCCCAGAGCATCATCCGCGCGTCCCTTCGAAGCCCTTGCTGGCCCAGATCTCGGCGCACCTGAAGCCGTGGATGATCAAGGACGACAGCAAGAAGTAGATGACCAGGAGAATGCCGAAGGCCTGGAGCGGGCTTCCGGTTTCCTGCCGGTAGATCTGTCCGAGGAAGGTGAGGTCGGCGATGGTCACAAGCGAAACCAGCGGCGTGATCTTCAAGAGATCGACCATGAGGTTGCACATGGGAGGAAGCATTCGCGGAAACGCGTCGGGTAGAACGACGTTCACCATCGTCTGCGTGTGGCTCATGTTCAGCGCCCGCGCCGCCTCCCGCAGCCCGCGGGGCACGGCCAGGATGGAACTCCTCACCACCTCGGAACCGTAGCAGCCAACGTTCAAGCCGATGGCCAGTATGGCGACGGTCATCGCGCTGATCTCGACTCCCATGAAGGGCAAGACGAAATACAGCCAGAACAGTTGTACGTAGCACGAGGTGCCACGAACCGCTTCCACGATAGCCGTGACCGGCCAATTGACGAGGCGAGATTCCGAGAGCTTGCACAACCCTGCGGCGAACGCCACCAGCCATGCAACAAGGCCGGCGCCCAAGGTGATCTGGACAGTCACGAAGGTCGCTTGCGCAAACTTCCCAACGATATCGATAGCGCTTTGTGGCTCCATGCCGCCAACTCCCTAGTTGGCCCCGCCGCACAGGTCCGCGCGCTTGGCCGTCCTGGCCAGCTTCGGATCGAACCCGTACTTCGAAACGATCTTGTCGTACTCGCCAGACTGCTTGAGCGCCTCCAGCTTCCTATCCACCAGATCACGCAGTTCTCGCTGATCATTTCTGAACGCGATGCCCGAGCACTTGGCCGGTTCGCCTGCAACCGGGCGGACCTCGAATCGGTCTGTCACGCCCATGGCCTCGGCAGCGGAACGCAGTGCCAGGTCAGGCGCAGCGTAGACATCGATCCGACCGTCCAGGAGCATCTTGATTCCGCTTTGATGATCGGGCGCGATCGTGATCCGGCTTCTAGTAACGCCGAGTTCGGTGGCGCGCTTCTCGGCGGAGCAGCCTCCGCAGACTCCATAGCGAATGTTGTCGTTGACCGCCACATCCGAAAACGAGTTGAGAGACTTCGGATTTCCCTTCGGCACGATGAATCCCTCGGCCGTGCAAAGATCAGGCTCGGAGAACAACACCGCCTTGCATCGCATTGGATTGATGTACAAGCCAGTGGAGATGACGTCCACGCGGCCGGCCTGCAGACTCGGAATCATCGCGCCGAATTCCAAGACCTTCGGGTCGAGCTCCTTCACGCCGAAATCTTTCATGATTCGAAAGAGGAGATCAGGTGCTGCGCCACTGAGTGCTCCGCCGGCTTGAAAGTTGGTGTATGGCGGCTCGTGGGCAAGGCCCACGACGATCTTTTCCTTCACCTTGGGCTGTGCCTGTGCCGTCACCCACGACGGCGAGAAAGAGACGAGCGCCGTGAGCGCAAGAGCAATGAACTTCAGCATTTGAGCAACTCCATGAAAATTAGTCGACACGCTGTCCGGCGGCTGCGATCTTCTTGAGAAAGGACTTGGTACGGGGTTCGCGAGGCGCGTGGAAAAGTTGGTCCGGAGGACCCTGCTCGACGATCCTTCCGCCATCGAGAAAGAGGACGCGGTCCGAGAACTCCCGCGCGAAGTTCATTTCATGGGTCACCATGAGCATCGTCATGCGGCTTTCCAATGAAATGTTCCGGAGCACCTGCAGGACTTCGTCCACCACCTCCGGATCGAGTGCCGACGTCACCTCGTCGAACAGCATGATTCGCGGCTCCATGGCAAGTGCGCGCGCGATCGCGACCCGCTGCTTTTGACCGCCCGAGAGCATGGACGGATAGCTGTCGGCCTTGGCTGCGAGGCCCACCCGATCGAGAAGCTCCCGAGCCACTCGATCCGCGGCCGTCTTGTCCAGGCCTTTCACAATCTGTTGAGGCCGGGAGACGTTCTGTCCCGCGGTCATGTGCGGAAACAGGTTGAAGTGCTGAAAGACCATCCCGATCGAAGCGCGCATGCGCCCGAGGTGCCGCTCATCGGCAGGGACGAGCTGGCCGTTCCTCGGCATGTGCCACAGCGGCGCGCCGTCGATCCAGACATGGCCGCCTTCGATCTTCTCCAGCGTCATCAAGATGCGCAGGATCGTCGTCTTGCCCGAACCGCTGGGGCCGATCAGCGACAGCTTCTCGCCCTCGTGAACGTCCAGATTCAGGTCGTCCAACACCACCGACGTCCCGTATCGCTTCTCCACGCCTTCGAAGCGAATGAGCGGCTTGGCGGTCGAATCGATCCGCGGCGAGGAATCAGCGGCCATGATCGAAGTCGTTCCCGATGCTCGATGCCGGCCGACGCATCACGCGGGCCCGTGCAAGGCTCGGCAAGCAAGCGGCAATGGATGCCGCGAACGAGGTTTCCCTCTCGGTGCGTCTACAGGTGTTCATCATGGTTTTTGCCTCAGGCGAGGTGGGAATGGGCGGGACTCTAGTCATCGGCCTGTCGTTAGAAAAACGATTCTTTTGACGTGATGGTTCCAGAAAGTGATACTTTCTGAATGCCCCACCTTGACTTCAATGAACGAGATCTGCGCTCGCTGCGCATCTTTTGCGCCGTGGCGGAGGCAGGCGGCTTTGCTGCCGCCGAACACCGGCTGAATCTGTCGAAGGCCTCGATCAGTCGTCACGTTCGCGAGGTCGAGGAGCGCTTGGGCGTGCGGCTTTGCGAGCGCGGGCCAGGCGGCTTCAAACTCAGCGCAGCCGGGATCGTGGCGGTGGATCTCGCCTCCAATGCGCTCAAGTCGCTGGAGCGCATCCGCCCCGAGATCGACGCGGTGAGGGGCGTGCTGTCAGGTACTTTGTCGATCGGAATGACCGAGCACGTCATCACTCACGATCACTGCCGCATCCCCGAAGCACTGGCCACGCTGCGACGACGCGCGTCGGGCGTCCAGCCGGAGCTGACGGTGATGAACTTCGCCCAGTTGAACGATGCCTTGCGAGAGCGGCGGGTCGAAGTGGCGATCCGGGGCATGTACAAGAAGGACCGGGTGTTCGACTACCAGAAGCTTTTTGTCGAAGTGCACCGCGTCTACGTCAGCAAGGAAGGCGCACGGGGACGCAGGCGCCTGCTCCCGCTCGTGTACCGCCCTCATCCCTTCGTGGAGCAGGCCATCGCGGAGCATGGCTTCGAGCGCGGGCCCGACGTCGGTGGACTGGAGGCTATCGGCGTGTTGGTGGCAACGGGCAACTATGCCGGGTTGCTTCCCGAACACTACGCGAAGCTGGTAGCGAAGCGACATTCGCTCGTCGCATTGACGTCGGGGCCCGTCTTCGAGAACACGATCTGCGCGATCACCGAAGCCTCTCGTCCACTCACACAACGCGCGAAGCTGTTTCTCGAGGTGTTGAGGGGACTCCATGCCGGAGCCACGGACGCCTGAACCGGCCATCGAAGGTCCGATTCGATCCAGCGGATCGAGCCCGTTCACCAACTGAAGGTATCGATTCTCGAAACCTTGATATCAAAAGAATCATTTTTCATCGCACTGAACGATCGATAGATTCCGCTCCAGACCCAATCACCCCACCTGGAGCTGGCACCATGATCGATTCGATTCGAAGAAATTCTTTGAAGACCCTGGCTGTGGCCACGGTGCTGGCCTGCATGTCCACAGCCGCGCTGGCCGAAGGCGGAAGCCTCGCCGAAATCAAGGCACGCGGCCAACTGACGGTCGGAACTGAAGCGGCGTACGAACCGTATGAATTCGTCGAGAACGGCGTCGTGGTGGGCTATGGCCGCGATGTGCTGGACTACATGGCGGCCAAGTTGGGCGTCAAGCTGGTTCAGCTCAATCTGCCGTTTCAGGGACTGCTGCCGGGCTTGATGTCGCGCCGCTTCGACTTCGTCGCGACGAGCGTAGGCATCACGGAAGAGCGTGCGAAGCGCTTCGCCTTCAGCCGTCCGATCGGCATCGTCCGTTCGATGCTCGTGGTGAGCAACACCAGCAAGGGCGTGAATCGCCCGGAAGACCTGGCAGGAAAGATCGTCGGCACGCAGATGGGATCGCAGGCACAACCGGTGGCCCAGGAATTCGATCGACAGCTCAAGGAGAAGCATGGCAAGGGCTATGCCGAGCTGAAGCTGCTTCAGGCGTATCCCGACGTCAGCGTCGCACTCAGCAACGGCACGCTCGACGTAGGCGTTTTGCCCTCGAACGTCCTCGGCGTGCAGATGCGCCGCCAGCCGAACGCCTTCAGGTCGGTCGGTGAAATCGGCTCGCCCCGGTTGCTGGCCTGGGTCGCCAACCCCAAGGACGAGGAGATCCGCAGCTTCATCAACACCACGCTGGAAGAGATGCGCGCGAACGGAAAGCTCGGCGAGCTGCAGAAGAAGTGGTTCGGAGAAACCTTGACGCTGCCGACGTCCGACTACCTGCCCAAGGGCGCGCTGTAAGCGAGCCGCTCGATGATCGACTGGCTGACCGCGGGCGGGGCGCTGCGCCCGCTCTATGACGGCGTGCTCCAGGGCGCGGGCGTCACGCTTCTCTGCAGCACCCTCGCTTTTGCCGCAGGCGTCGCCATCGGCCTTGCGCTGCTCGTGCTCCGTGTCGGGGGAGGCGCCGTCGCCCGATGGGCGGTGGCAACCTACGTGAGCGCCATCCGCGGCACGCCGCTGCTGATTCAGCTGCTCATCGCCTACTACGTCATTCCGGGCCTGCTCGACGTGACCATCTCGCCGATCGCGGCCGGCATCCTGGCCTTGGCGTTGAACACGGCCGCGTATGGCAGCGAGATCATGCGGGCCGCCCTGTCGACCATTCCACGCGGCCAGACCGCCGCGGCCAAGGCCCTGGGCATGCAGCCCTGGCATGTCTGGATGCAGGTCTTGTTGCCGCAGATGCTGCATCGCTCGATCCCGCCACTGACGAACGAGTTCACGGTGCTGCTCAAGGCGTCCTCGTTGCTTTCGATCATCGCGGTCAACGACCTGGCGACCGTTGCGCGCAACGCCACCTTGCAGAGCGACCTGCCGCTGCAGGTGTTCGCCGCGACCGCGGTGGTCTATTTCCTCATGCTGCTGTGTGCCTCATCGTTGTCTCGCGGCATCGAGCGGCGCTTCGCCAGGATGCTTCCCAATGTCCATTGACTTCGGCATCGTTCGAGAATCGGCTCCCGCTCTTTGGCAGGGGTTGAAGGTGACAGCCCAGGTCAGCGGCGCCGGCATCCCGCTGGGCATCGCACTGGGTGTCGTTGCCGCCTACATGGCGGATTCGGGCCACCGAGCCCTGCGCGCCGTGGCACTCGGCTACGTCGAGCTGGTGCGCAACATCCCGTTTCTGATCCTGGTGTACCTGTCGTTCTTCGGACTTCCGAAGCTCGGCTTGCTGGCCTCCGCCTTCTACATCGCGATCGGAACGACGGCCTTCTACACCGGCGGCTATTTCTGCGAAATCCTTCGGGCCGCTTTGCGCAGTGTCCCGGCGGGGCAGCTTCGCGCGGCGAAAGCGCTGGGCATGAGCACCTGGCATGTACAGCGGCTCATCGTGGTGCCGCAGATCTTCGGCTTCCTGCTTCCGCCGACGGTGAGCCTCACGATCATGATGTTCAAGGACTCCGCCGTCTTCTCGGTGATGAGTCTTCCGGAGCTGACCTACCAAAGCAACCTGAAGACCGCCGACACCTTCGCGTACCTGGAAGTGCTCGGTACCACGGCGCTGATCTATTGGGGCTGCAGCGTCCTCATGGAGACGCTCGGCCATGCGATGGAAACGCGAGTGCGCCGCTGGAGCCATCGCTGACACGCAGTCCCGAACTGCAACAACACACCGACTCACCCTGGAGATACTGATGGAAAAACTGACCGTTCCCCCGCGCACCGGGCATGCGACCCTGCTCTATTCCGAGCTGGTGACGGACCTGGACAACCTGAAGGCCGACATCGCCGTGATCGGCATGCCCTTCGGCTCGGCCTATGGCGCGCGGTCCTTCACCAACGACCAGACGAATGCACCTCAGGCCATTCGCGACGTCACCGACCGCATCGTTCGCGCGCCTGGCCACTTCGACTTCGACATCGACGGGCCCTTGCTGCAAGGACGCTCCGACATCCGCTTCGTGGACTGCGGCGACGTGATCCCCGACCTCGGCAAGCCCGGTGACCACTATCGGCGCGTGGAACTGGCGGTGCGCCAGATCCTCAAGGGCGGAGGCCTTCCGATCGTGCTCGGCGGCGACCACGGCATCACCACGCCGGTGCTTCGCGCCTACAGCGAGAGCGGGCCGATCACGCTGGTGCACGTGGATGCGCACCTGGATTGGCGCGACGACGTCAACGGCGTCAAGGACGGGTTGTCCAGCCCCATCCGCCGGGCATCGGAAATGAAGCATGTGGTGCGCATCGTGCAGATCGGATTGCGCGCGCAAGGCAGCGGTCGCCCCGAGGACTACGAGACCGCGCGCCGCTACGGGGCCGAGCTCATCAGCGCCTACGAATTGCACGACATCGGCATCGACGCCGTGCTGGCGCGGATTCCCGACGGCGGCAACTACTACCTGTCGATCGACGCCGACGGCATGGACCCGACGATCATGCCCGCCGTCGACGGACCGGCCCCTGGGGGCATGGACTTCCTGCAGGCGCGAAAGTTGATACATGGCCTCGTCAGGAAGGGTCGCGTCGTGGGCATGGACATCGTGGAGATCCAGCCCTCCAAGGACAACGCAAGCAAGCTGACCCTGGTCACGGCCGGTCGTCTCATCGTGAATCTCATCGGTTCGACCATCAAGGCCGGCTATTTCGACAAGTGACCCGGGGCACGACGATCGTGGCGCACGCGATCGTCGCTAGCGCTCGAACCCATAGGGCGCGAACCGGCTCTGGTTCTCGTCCACGTCCAGCGCCTCGCCGATGAACGGAAAGGCGCGCTGCGGGCAGCGCTCGCGCTCGCAGACCTTGCAGCCCATGCCGATCGGCGTGGCGGCCTCGGGGTCCTGCAGGTCGAGCCCCTTGGCATACACCAGCCGCGGCGCATGGCGGATGTCGCAGCCCAGTCCGATCGAGAAGGTCTTGCGCGGCGAGCCCCAGCCGCGCTGCCCGCGCGAGACCGAGCGCGCGATCCACAGGTAGCGCCGCCCGTCGGGCATGCGCGCGAGCTGCGGCAGGATGCGCTCGGGCTGCGCGAAGGCCTCGTACACGTTCCACAGCGGGCAGGTGCCGCCGGTGCGGCTGAAGTGGAAGTGCGTGGCCGACTGGCGCTTGGAGATGTTGCCGGCCTTGTCCACGCGCACGAAGAAGAAGGGCACGCCGGGCGCGCCCACCCGTTGCAGCGTGCTGAGCCGGTGGCACACGGTCTCGAAGCCGACGCCGAAGCGCTGGCCGAGCAGGTCGATGTCGTAGCGCAGCGATTCCGCGGCCTCGAGGAAGGCGCCGTAGGGCAGCAGCAGGGCGCCCGCGAAGTAGTTCGCGAGGCCGATGCGCGCCAGCTTGCGCGAGGCCGGGTCCTCGGTGAAGGGCGGCGCGTCGACCAGCGCGTCGATCGCCGCGCCGAGCTCGAGCAGCGCGAGCTGGGTGCCGAGCTGGAAGGCCTGCTGGCCCGGCTCGAGCGCGGGCGACAGCCGCAGGCTGCGCTGTGCGGCGTCGTAGCGGCGCTTGCTGACCTCGGTGTCGTCGGTCAGCAGCACGCGCACGCCATGGCGCTGGCGCAACCGCTCGACCAGCCATTCGGCGAGATGGCCGCCGTGCTCGCGCGCGCCCGGCGCGGCCTGCGCCTGCTGCGCCTCCTGCGCCAGCGCCTCGGCCGCGCGGTCGAGCGTGTCGAAATGGTTCTGGTGCGCGAAGAAGAAGTCGCGCACCACCTCGAAGGGCATGGCGCGCGGCGTGGCCAGGCCCGAGCGCTCGTCGCCCAGGCGCAGCGCCATGGTCTCGAGCTGCTCCATCGCCTCGATGTTGC
>NZ_JBZAYE010001079.1:0-1521 GCF_058244205.1 Variovorax sp. 20P10.2.4 | reverse complement strand
AGCCGGGTCTCGCCGATGCGAACGCCCGCCAGCGCCTGATCGCCGGTCTGGCCGCTGCGGTCGAAGCTGCGCACCTCGCCGAACACCAGCTGCATCCAGCTCGGGTAGTTGAAGCCGGCGCCGGTGCCCGAATCGATGGCCGCGCCCAGCACGCCGCCGATCAGGATGTTGCCGACCATGCCGGTGTTGACGCGCGAAATCGCCTGCCCCGTGGCCGGAGCCAAGCCGGGCTGCGTGCATTCGATGTTCAGCAGCGCGCCCGACCGGCGCACCGAGACGCTCTCCCCCGAGCGCATCACGATGCCGTTGCGATCATTCGTGAGCGTGCATTTGGCGCCCTCGACGGTCTTTCCGGCCTCCGTCAGCGTCTCGATCTTCACGCTCTGCTGGGTGCCGTGCGTCACCGATGCGCACCCCGTCAAAATAGACAGCACGCCCGCACCCACGCACAGGCCCCAGAATCTCCACCCTGCTCCACGCATTTGCGCCCCTCTTGTTAATTAATGTTTCCGGCGCGCGAGTCTAGCGATGCCGCCGGCTGCATGCCTCCACCTTTTAGGTATTTTTTCTCATGTTCAGCTACCGCCACGCCTTCCATGCCGGCAATCACGCCGACGTGCTCAAGCACATGGTGCTGATCGCCACGCTCGATCACATGCTCGAAAAGGAGACCGCCCTGACGGTGGTCGACACGCACGCGGGCGCGGGCCTGTACCGGCTCGATGGCGACTACGCGGGCACCAGCGGCGAGGCCGCCGAGGGCGTGCTGCGCCTGGTCGCCGACCCCAAGGCCGCGCCGGCCCCGGCGCCCGCTCCCGCGACGACCGCGGCCGCCAGGAAGGCGGCCAAGGAAGCCGAGGCCCCACTGGCCGATGCGCTCGCGCGCTACCTCGAGGTGATCCACGACTTCAATGCCAAGGGCGGCGCCCGCGTCTACCCGGGCTCGCCGTTCATCGTGCAGCACCTGCTGCGCGACCACGACCGGCTCAAGCTGTTCGAGCTGCATCCCACCGACAGCCGCACGCTCACGGCCAACATCGCGCAGCTCGAGGCCGGACGCCAGATCGCGGTGCTGCACGAGGACGGCTTCGGCAGCGCCACCAAGTTCCTGCCGCCGCCCTCGCGGCGCGCGCTGGTGCTGATGGACCCGAGCTACGAGCTCAAGACCGACTACGGCCGGGTGCTCGACTTCGCGGCCGAGGCGCTCAAGCGCTTCGCCACCGGCACCTACGCGGTCTGGTACCCGATCATTCCGCGGCCCGAGGCGCACGACCTGCCGCGCCGGCTCAAGACCCTGGCCACCAAGGCCGGCAAGTCCTCGCTCAACGTCACGCTGACGGTCAAGTCGAGCAAGATCACGACCGCGCCCAGCGGCGAAACCCGCCGCCCGGGCCTGCCGGCCAGCGGCATGTTCCTGATCAATCCGCCCTACACGCTGAAGCCGCTGCTCGAGGCCGCGCTGCCGCAGCTGGTGCAGAAGCTGGGACAGGACCGCAACGCGGGCTTCACGGTCGAAGCCGC
>NZ_JBZAYE010001078.1:0-1523 GCF_058244205.1 Variovorax sp. 20P10.2.4 | reverse complement strand
TCGAGCCGGGCGACGTGCGCGTGCCCTACATCTCGCAGACCGTGCGCGACCAGATCCGCGACGAGGTCAAGGCCCAGGTCATGGCGCAGGCCAAGGACGAAGGCTGGGCCGCGCCCAACGAAACGCCCGAGTGGAGCAAGCGCATCCGCTTCGAAGGCGACGTGCGCGTGCGCAACGAGTCGCGCAGCTATGCGGGCAACAACAGCAACATCGAGATCAACTGGCCCGACCTCAACAAGAGCAGCGGCTACGACGTCAACCCCAACACCAACCTCGCGCTGCCCTCGCTGCTCAACACGCGCCAGGACCGGCGCAACCTGTTCCGCGCCCGGGCCCGCGTGGGCATCTTCGCGGACCTCAGCGAGAACACCAAGGCCGGCGTGCGCCTGGCCTCGGGCAGCGACGACAACCCGGTCTCGACCACCCAGACCCTGGGCGGCGGCCTGAGCAAGAAGAGCGTCTGGCTCGACCAGATGTGGATCTCGCACAAGCCGGTCGACTGGCTCACCGTCACGGGCGGCCGCTTCGGCAACCCCTTCATGTCGACCGACACGCTGTTCTCGAGCGACCTCAACTTCGACGGCATCGCGTTCCAGTTCGACAAGGCGCTGGCGAGCAACAAGGACCTGTCGCTGTTCGGCACGGTGGGCCTGATCCCGCTCGAGTACTCCTCGGACAACGCGCCCAGCCGCAGCCAGGACAAGGCCAAGAGCGAGAACAAGTGGCTGTTCGGCGCGCAGGTCGGCGCCGACTGGAAGATCGACGACGACAACCGCCTGCGCGGCGCGCTCGCGTACTACAACTTCCGCAACATCAGCGGCAAGGTCTCCGAGCCCTGCGCGCTGTACGCGGGCGCCGACGGCTGCAGCACCGACTGGTCGCGCCCGGCCTTCATGCAGAAGGGCAACACGCTCATGCTGCTGCGCGACATCTCGCTCGACCCGCTCAACCCGGCCGGCACGCCGCAGCCGCAGTACGTGGGCCTGGCCTCGAAGTTCCGCCTGGTCGACCTGAACATGCGCTGGGACACCAAGGTCGCGGGCAACAACCTGCGCCTGGACGCCAACTTCATCCGCAACACCGCCTACGACGCCAACGACATCTGGCGCCGCGCGGGCATCCGCGGCGCCATCGTCAACAACTTCGGCAACACCGGCGGCACCACCCAGGCCGACTACAAGAGCGGCGGCAACGCCTTCATGCTGCAGGCCACCTACGGCCGCCCGGCACCGGCCGCGCGCGGCGACTGGAACGTGCTCGCGGGCTACAAGCGCATCGAACCCGATGCGCTGCCGGACGGCTACAACGACTCGACCTTCCATGGCGGCGGCACCAATGCGCGCGGCTACTTCCTCGGCGGTTCGTACGCGTTCGACAAGAACCTCTGGTTCACCGGCCGCTGGATCTCGACCAAGGAGGTCTATGGTCCGCCGCTGTCGATCGACACGCTGCAGCTCGAACTCAATGCGCGCTTCTGAGGACGTCGCCGTGGCCCGATCCCATTTCAAGACCCCAGCGCTCGC
>NZ_JBZAYE010001077.1:0-1527 GCF_058244205.1 Variovorax sp. 20P10.2.4 | reverse complement strand
GCTCCTGCGCCTCGCTCGAGATGCGCCGCGCGCGTGCCAGCACCATCGCGCCGAAGGGCGTGAGCTCGTTGCGCTTGCCGATGCGGTCGATCAGCGGCATGCCGAGCTCCTGCTCGAGCATCTGGATGCTGCGGCTGAGCGCGGGCTGCGTGAGGTGCACCTTCTCGGAGGCGCGGCTGAAGGAGCCGGTTTCGGCGAGCGCGAGCAAATGCTCGAGTTGCTGCAGGTTCATGGCGTGCCGATCATGAGTCCAGATCATGATAAGCAGAAAAACAATGCATTGGACAGATAGAGGGGCGATTTCTAGCATCCGTCGCGTACTGCTTTCGACCCAAGGAATCGCCCCATGCACGGCTTCTCGCAACGCTTCTCCCGGCTGTCGTCCGGGCTGTCCCGCCGCCGCGGCGCCCTGGCGCTCGCCGTGGCCCTCGCCGGTCTTGCGGCCGTGGGCACCGGCGCCTGGGCGCAGCCCGCGGCCTTTCCCTCGAAGCTGGTCACCTTGATGGTGCCGTACCCGGCCGGCGCGGCCAGCGACTTCACGGCGCGCGCGCTCGCCGAGCCCGTGGCCAAGGCGCTGGGTGGGCAGGTGATCGTCGAGAACCTCGGCGGCGCGGCCGGCGCCATCGCCGCCAACAAGGTGCTCGCGGCACCGGCCGACGGCCACTCCCTGTTCCAGGGCTCGCCCAGCGAGCTGATCCTCTCGGGCATGGTCAACAGGAGCGTGCGCTACCGCCCCGAGGACTTCCAGCTGGTGGCGCCGGTCGCGATCTCGCCGCTGGTGGTGGTGGTCAACGACAAGCTGCCCGCGCGCACGCTCGACGAGCTGGTGGCGCTGGCGCGCACCCGCGGCAAGGACGCGCCGCTGAGCTACGGCTCGACCGGCCCGGGCACGCTCTACCACCTGCTGGGCGAGCTGTTCGCCAGGCGCGCCGGCGCGAACGCCACGCACGTGCCCTACAAGGGCGGCGCGCCGCTGCTGCAGGACCTGCTCGGCGGCCAGATCGACTTCGCCTTCATGCCCTACCAGGCCTTCTATGCCGACTACGCGCGCCAGGGCAAGCTGCGCGTGATCGGCGCGCTCTCGGGCGGCCGGCTGCCGGCGCCGTTCGAGGACGTGCCCTCGAGCGCGGACTCGGTGTCGATGAAGGGCTTCGACTTCAGCATCTGGACCGCCTACGCGGTGAAGAAGGGCACGCCGCAGCCGGTGGCCGAGCGGCTCAACGCCGCGATCGAGAGCGGGCTCGCCAATGCCCATGCGCGCGCGCAGCTCGAGGCGCAGGCCAAGACGATCTTCCAGCCGATGAGCCTGGAGGCGGCCGAGAAGTTCTACCGCGCGGAGATCGCGCGCTACCGCGAGCTGGTGCGCACCGTGGGCTACGAGTCGCCCTGATCGCTGCTGCTTCCTTTTTTCTTCCCCCACCCACCGAGAGAGGCCGCTCGCCGGCCCGAAGGAGACTTATGACGACCCTCGATCGAAGGGCGCCTCGTCGCGCCCTGCCGCTGGCCCTGGCCGCGATCCTGTGCACC
>NZ_JBZAYE010001076.1:0-1527 GCF_058244205.1 Variovorax sp. 20P10.2.4 | reverse complement strand
ATGCCCACGCGCTGCAGCAGGTTCAGCGCCTCGGCGCGGGCCTGCTTGGAGGTGAGCCCACGGTGCAGGCGCAGCGGCTCGCCGACCTGGCGCGCGATGGTGTGGACCGGGTTCAGGGCCGTCATCGGCTCCTGGAAGATCATGCCGATGCGGTTGCCGCGGATCCGGCACATGGCGGACTCGGGCTGCCCGATGAGCTCCTGGCCGTCCAGGCGGATGCTGCCCGTGACCTTGGCGGTGGCGGGCAGCAGGCCCATGAGGGACATGACCGTGATGGACTTGCCGCAGCCCGACTCGCCCACGATGCCGAGGGTCTGGCCGCGCTCGAGCGAGAAGGAGACGCCGCGCACGGCCTGGGCGGGGCCGCGCTGGGTCTGCAGGCCGATGTGGAGGTTGTCGACTTCGAGGAGGGGCATGGGGTTGTTGGTTGCCATGTCGCTCACCTCGCGCGCGCCAGGCGCGGATCGAGCAGGTCGCGCAGGCCGTCGCCCAGCAGGTTCAGGCCCAGCACCGCCAGCGCGATGGCCATGCCCGGGAAGACGGCCAGCAGGGGCTGCTGGAACATCAAGGTCTGCGCCTCGCTGAGCATGCGGCCCCAGGACGGTTGCGGCGGCTGCGTGCCCAGCCCGAGGTAGGACAGAGCAGCCTCGGCCAGGATCGCGATGGCGAAGCGGATGGTGATCTGCACGATCAGCACCGCCGAGATGTTGGGCAGCACGTGCTGCATGGTGATGGCGAATGATCCCTTGCCGCAGGCACGGGCGGCGGCCACGTACTCGCGCGACCAGATGGCGTTGGCCGATGCTCGCGTGATGCGCGCGAAGGTGGGGATGTTGTAGATGCCGATGGCGATGATGGCGTTGACGATGCCCGCGCCGAAGACGGCCGTCATCATGATGGCCGAGAGGATGGCGGGGAAGGCCAGCGAGAAGTCGGAGAAACGCATGATGGCTTCCTCGACCCAGCCCCGTCGAGCGGCGGCCAGCAGGCCCAGGGCGGTGCCTACCACCAGGCCGATGCCGACCGCGATGACGCCCACGAGGATGGAGGCGCGGGCCCCCACCAGCAGCAGCGAGGCCACGTCGCGCCCGAAGGCGTCGGTGCCCAGCCAGTGGCTGGCCGAGGGCGCCTGCATCTTGTTGGCCATGTCCATGGCGTAGGGCGAGTAGGGCGTCCAGAGGTAGGAGACCAGGGCCGCGAGCAGCAGCAGGGCGGCGAGCACGCCGCCGATGACGAAGCTGCGGTGGTGGCGCGCGCGCTGCCAGAAGCCGGGCAGCTTGAGGGCGGCGGCCGAAGGCACGGCCAGGGAAGCGGGAGTGGCGCTCATATGTCGCTCGCCTTGATGCGCGGGTCGATGACGGCATAGAGCACGTCGACCACGAAGTTGACGATGACGACCATGGCCGCGAGCAGCATGACGCAGTTGCGCACGACGATGAGGTCGCGGTTGCTGATGGCCTGGAAGATCAGGCGGCCCAGGCCCGGCAGGTAGAACACGTTCTCCACCACGATGGTGCCGGCCAGCAG
>NZ_JBZAYE010001075.1:0-1528 GCF_058244205.1 Variovorax sp. 20P10.2.4 | reverse complement strand
GCGCAGTACCCGCAGCTCGGCCTGGGCACGCGTGCCTCGCGGCTCAAGATCTCGGCCAACCGGCCGCTGACCAACTACAACACCGCCAATGCCTCGACGGTGCAGAACGACTTCGCGCTCTCGCTCAACGCCAGCTACGAGCTCGACCTCGCGGGCCGCGTGCAGCGCAGCGTTGAAGGCGCGAGCGCCTCGGCCGAGCAGTCGGCGGCCGACCTCGCCAACACGCGGCTGCTGCTGTCGGCCGACGTGGCGAGCAGCTATTTCAACCTGCGCTCCACCGACATCGAGCTCGACGTGCTGACGCGCTCGATCGCGCTGCAGCGGCGCGCGCTCGAGCTGGTGACGGCGCGGCACGACCTGGGCGCCGTCTCGGGCCTCGACGTGGCGCAGCAGCAGGCGCTGCTCGAGACCACGCTGACCCAGGTCGACGTGCTCAAGAAGCAGCGCGCGCAGTACGAGCATGCGCTCGCCACCCTGACCGGCACGCCCGCGCCCTCGTTCGCGCTGGCGACCGACCTGCGCGAGATCCGCCCGCCCGCGGTGCCGCTGGGCGTGCCCTCGGACGTGCTCGAGCGCCGGCCCGACGTGGCCTCGGCCGAGCGCGCGATGGCCGCGGCCAATGCGCAGATCGGCGTGGCGACCGCGGCCTTCTATCCGAGCATCCTGATCGCGCCCACGGTCGGCGTCGACAGCCGGCTCATCGAGTCGCTGTTCGATGCGCCCAGCCTGTTGTGGTCGGTGGGCGTGTCGGCCACGCAGGTGCTGTTCGACGGCGGCCGCGTGCGCGCGGGCGTGGACTTCGCGAAGGCCGGCTACGACGCCACCGTCGGCAACTACCGCCGCGTGGTGCTGACCGCGATGCAGGAAGTGCAGGACGGCATCGACGGCCTCGCGGCGCTCGAGCGCGCCACCGCCCAGGCGCAGTCGGCCGTGGCGGCCGCGCGGCGCGTGCTCGACATGGCGAACAGCCGCTACGAGGGCGGTGCCTCGACCTACCTCGACGTGATCACCGCGCAGCAGTCGCTGTTGACGGTGGAACGCCAGGCCGCGCAGCTGCAGGGCCAGCGGCTGCTGACCTCGGTGTTCCTCGTGAAGGCGCTGGGCGGCGACTGGTGCGGCGACGGCAACGCGGACGCCGCGCTCGCATCTAGAACAGGCTGCCCTGCCCCGGCGCGCCAGGTGGCCGAAAAGCGCTGAGGTCGAGCGCGATGCGCTCGCGGTTGAAGCCGATGCGCGCGGTCGCCTTCTCGAAGCGCTGGCGCAGCAGGTCGGCCCACAGGCCGGTGCCCTTCATGCGCGTGGCGAAGTCGGCGTCGTAGTCCTTGCCGCCGCGCACGTCGTGGATGCGCGCCATGATGCGGTCCGCGCGCTGCGGGTAGTGCAGCGCCAGCCACTGCTTGAACAGCGGCGCCACCTCCCAGGGCAGCCGGATCATGGTGTAGAAGGCGCTGCGCGCGCCGGCCTCCCAGGCCGCTTCGAGCACCTGCTCCATGTCTTCCGTCACGAAC
The DNA here is from genome assembly GCF_058244205.1 of Variovorax sp. 20P10.2.4. NCBI lineage: Bacteria > Pseudomonadati > Pseudomonadota > Betaproteobacteria > Burkholderiales > Comamonadaceae > Variovorax > Variovorax sp. 20P10.2.4. The sequence goes on along the minus strand of NZ_JBZAYE010001075.1, from coordinate 20 downwards.
GGAATCTGCGGTGCCACGCT
>NZ_JBZAYE010001074.1:0-1528 GCF_058244205.1 Variovorax sp. 20P10.2.4 | reverse complement strand
TAGCCGGCGCGGCATACTGCGCCGTCTCCCTGCATCCTCTTTCCTCCACTTCGAACGGACACTCCCCATGGCAGGCTTGCAAGCTGGCGCGCCGACGCCGCAGTCGATCACCGTGCACGGCCGCTCGCGCGTGCTCGAGGTGGGCTTCTCCGACGGCGCCACCTTCCGCATCCCCTTCGAGCTGATGCGCATCTACTCGCCCTCGGCGGAGGTGCAGGGCCACGGACCGGGCCAGGAAACGCTGCAGACCGGCAAGCGCGAGGTCGAACTGGTCGCGCTCGAGCCGGTGGGCAACTACGCGGTGCAGCCCCGCTTCAGCGACGGGCACGACACCGGCATCTACTCGTGGGACCTGCTCTACCAGCTGGGTTCGCAGCAGGCCGAACTCTGGGCGGCCTACGAGCAGAAGCTGGCCGAAGCGGGCGTCGATCGCGACGCACCGATGGCCGAGAAGGGCGGCCACGCCTGCGGCAGCCATTGACCGGCGTTTGCTATTGAAAGCATAGCTTCGTCGGTAGACGTGACGGGCGTTACAAGACCTCAGCGTTTGCAGAAAAAGCAACAAATGACCGCCGGTACAGCGGGGTCGTCGTCTTGATGCGAGGACGAACGGCCTAACATCGGTCGCATGACCACCACCCATTTCGGCTTCGAGAAAGTCGACGAGAGCGAGAAGGCCGGCCGCGTGCGCGGCGTGTTCGACTCGGTCGCCACGCGCTACGACCTGATGAACGACCTCATGTCGATGGGGCTTCACCGCGCATGGAAGGCCTACACCGTCATGGTCGCGAACGTGGGCGAAGGCTCGCGCGTGCTCGACATCGCGGGCGGCACCGGCGATCTCGCGCTGGCCTTCGCGAAGAAGGTCGGCGCCAGCGGCCAGGTGGTCCACACCGACATCAACGAAGCCATGCTGCGCACCGGCCGCGACCGCCTGCTCGACGCCGGCGTGGTGCTGCCCACCACGGTCTGCGACGCCGAGAAGCTGCCGTTCCCCGACGACCACTTCGACGTCGTCACCGTCGCCTTCGGCCTGCGCAACATGACGCACAAGGACGTCGCGCTCAAGGAGATGAACCGCGTGCTCAAGCCGCGCGGCAAGCTGCTGGTGCTCGAGTTCTCGAAGGTCGCGAAGCCGCTCGAGAAGGTCTACGACTGGTACTCCTTCAACGTGCTGCCGCGCCTGGGCAAGGTGGTGGCGGGCGACGACGCGAGCTACCGCTACCTGGCCGAATCGATCCGCATGCATCCGGGCCAGGACGAGCTCAAGTCCCTCATGAAAGAGGGCGGTTTCGGGCATGTGGACTATCACAACATGACGGGTGGCGTGGTTGCCCTCCATGTTGGAATCAAGTGTTGATCAGACGAGATTTCGTTCGAGAGGAGACCTTATGAAGAGTTTGAGTACTTTGCTTCTGGCCGGCGCACTCGCGCTCGTCAGCATCCAGGCCGACGCGGCGCGCATGGGCGGCGGTAAATCCGTCGGCCGCCAATCCTCGAACGTGACGCAACGCCAGGCCACGCCGCC
>NZ_JBZAYE010001073.1:0-1531 GCF_058244205.1 Variovorax sp. 20P10.2.4 | reverse complement strand
AGGTGCTCGAGACGCTCGGCGGCTGCGGCTGGCTCGGCGCGGCGATGGTGCCGATCAACACGGCCTCGATGGCGCCGCAGATCGAATACTTCCTGGCCGACAGCGCGGCGCGGCTGCTGGTGATCGAGAGCGCCTTCCTCGACCGGCTGGCCGGCGTCGACCTCGCGCGCACCGCGCTGCGCACGGTGTGGGTGATCGGCGAGGGCGAGATCGCGCTCGAGGGCGTGGCGGTGCAGGCCTGGCCGGCCGATGGCGAAGCGATCGCCGCGGCCGAGGTGCAGCCGGGCGACACGCTCGCGATCCTCTACACCTCGGGCACCACCGGCCCGGCCAAGGGCGTGACCTGCCCGCATGCGCAGTACTACTGGTGGGGCGTGAACAGCGCGGCCGTGCTCGGCGTGGGCGCCGACGACGTGCTGTGCACCACCTTGCCGCTGTTCCACATCAATGCGCTCAACACCTTCGCGCAGGCCGCGATCACCGGCTGCCGCGTGGTGTTCGAGGCGCGCTTCTCGGCCTCGGGCTTCTGGGAGGCGATGCGCGCGCACGAGGCCACCGTGGTCTACCTGCTGGGCGCGATGGTGCCGATCTTGCTGGCGCAGCCCGAGGGAGCGGGCGAGCGCGCGCACCGGGTGCGCGTGGGCCTGGGCCCGGGCGTGCCGGCGCATGCGATGCAGAGCTTCCTGGAACGCACGGGCGTGCGCCTGCTCGAGGGCTACGGCTCGACCGAGACCAACTTCGTCATCAGCACCGCGCCCGATTCGCCGCGCGGCGGCGTGATGGGCTGGGTGCGCCCGGGCTTCGAGGCGCGCGTGGCCGACGCGCACGATGTCGAGCTGCCCGACGGCGAGGCCGGCGAGCTGCTGCTGCGCGCGAGCGAGCCCCATGCCTTCGCGAGCGGCTACTTCAACATGCCGGCCAAGACCGTCGAGGCCTGGCGCAACCTGTGGTTCCACACCGGCGACCGCGTGGTGCGCGATGCCGACGGCGCCTTCCGTTTCGTCGACCGGCTCAAGGACGCGATCCGCCGGCGCGGCGAGAACATCTCCTCCTTCGAGGTCGAGCAGGTGCTGCTGAGCCATCCGGGCGTGGCGGCGGTGGCGGTCTACCCGGTGCACTCGGAGCTGGCCGAGGACGAGGTGATGGCGGCGCTGATCGCGCGCCCCGGCACGGCGGTGGAACCCGCCGAGCTCGCGGCCTTCTGCGAGGCGCGGCTGCCGTACTTCGCGGTGCCGCGCTACATCGACATCCTCGAGGACCTGCCGCGCACCGAGAACGGCAAGGTCCAGAAGTACAAGCTGCGCGAGCGCGGCGTGACGCCCGGCACCTGGGATCGGCAGCCGGCGCGGCGCGCCTGAGTCGGCGGCCGGGGCCCGGGGCGGCAAAACGCTAGAATGGTTTAGGACTAAATATTATTGCCATGCAAGCAAATTCTCTTTCCGGCCGCCATGCCCTGGTCACCGGTGCCGCGCGCGGCATCGGCGCCGAGATCGCACGCACCCTCGCGGCCGAGGGCGCGGTGCTCACGCTG
>NZ_JBZAYE010001072.1:0-1542 GCF_058244205.1 Variovorax sp. 20P10.2.4 | reverse complement strand
CCGTCTGGGCCCATGACCACCATGGCCATGGCGCCTCGAGCGGCGCACGCGGCGGCTTGCCGAGCGAGCTGCGGCTGGTCGACGACCTCGCGCTCGTGATCGACGATGCGCGCGCCGCCAACCCGGGCCTGCCGCTGGTGCTGCTGGGCCACAGCCTGGGCGGGCTGGTCGCGGCGAGCCTGGTGGCGCGCGGCGTGCGGCCGGTCGATGGGCTGGTGCTTTCGTCGCCGGGGTTCGACCCGGGCTTGAACGGCTTCCAGAAGCTGCTGCTCGCGGTGCTGCCGCGCATCGCCCCCAACCTGCGCGTGGGCAACGGGCTCGACGACAACTTCCTCTCGCACGACCGCGCCGTGGTCCAGGCCTACCGCGACGATCCGCTGACCCACGACCGCATCGGCAGCCGGCTCGCGCGCTTCCTGGCCTACGAAGGCGAGACCGTGCTGCGCGCGGCGCCGCGATGGCCGGTGCCCACGCTGCTGCTGTACGCGGGCGACGACCGGCTCGTGAAGCCGGCCGCCAGCCGGGCCTTCGCGCAGGCCGCCGCGGCCAGCGGGCAGGTCGAGGCGCATGGCTTCGAGACGCTCTATCACGAGCTCTTCAACGAACTCGAGGCGCAGCCGGTGTTCGATGCGCTCGAGCGCTGGCTGGAGCGGCGCTTTCCCGCCGCGGCCTGAGCGCGGGCGCTCAGGGCGCCGGCGCCCACACCGCGCGCTGCAGGTCGCGCTCGACCTCGCTCCACGCGATCGGCGCCACGTCGCCGAGGCAGCGGCCCTCGGTGCCCTCGAGCGCGACGCCCGCCACCGTCTGCTGCGCCTTCGGATCGGCCGCGCCCTGCACGTACCAGCCCTCCTCGACCTGCAGCCAGACCGCCAGGCCTTCGCCCACCGGCTTGCCGAAGCGATGGACCATTCCGCCGTCGCCGACTTCGCGTTGCCAGCCGCGCGCTTCCAGGCCGAGCAGGCCGGCATTCGTCACCGTGCGGCCGGTCCACTGCGGCAGCGCGCGTTGTGCGCGCAGCGCCGGATCGAGCATGAAGTGCGCCCGCGCGAGCTGCTCGAAGGGCTGCACGATCTCGTAGTCGGCCAGCACCGAGGCCCAGGCGGTCGCCAGCGCGGGGTCGCGCGCCGCGAACTCGAGCGGGTGCGCGATGCCGATGCGCGCGCCCTCGTCGTCGGGCAGCGCGAAGGGATCGTCGTGCGGATCGACCAGCTCGCCCTCGGCGCTCACGCGGAAGCTCGCTGCGAGTTCACCGCTCTCGTCGAACAGCCCCCACACCAGCTGCCGGACGAACACGCGCATCACCGGATGTCGCACCAGGAAGGCCATGAACTCGCCGTGCGTCCAGCGCCGCTGCTCGCACATCGCGGCCTCGAGCCGGCGCAACTGCGTGGCCGCGACGGTCTTCGCCAGCTTGCGCAGTTCCTTGAGCTGCTCGGTCGCGGCGGCGGCCAGCGCCGCATCGTCGGCGGCATTGGGCTTGGGCAGCGCCTTCAGCGGCTTGCCCGCGTCGTCGCGCAGCAGCGGCTGCAGGCGGTCGTCCAT
>NZ_JBZAYE010001071.1:0-1544 GCF_058244205.1 Variovorax sp. 20P10.2.4 | reverse complement strand
GTTGCGCACCTCGAGCGCCATCACGCGCCGGTACCAGCGCAGGTAGTCCATCCATTGCAACCGCGGGATCTTGTCGAGCGCGGCCCAGGCGGTGCTGCCGTGCTGGGCCTCGAACCAGGCGCGGAAGCTCAGCGCCGCGAGCCCCAGCGCCGGGCCGGTGAGCTCCTTCGGCGAGCGCAGCGTCTCCATGCGCGCGGTGGTGGCCCAGGGCCCTTCGAACCCTTCGGGCGCGCGGTCGAACACCACGGCGCGGATGCCCTGGTGGGCCAGCGCGGCCGCCGCGGCCAGCCCGGCCTGCCCACCGCCGACGATGGCCACGTCGAGCACCGCCTCGCCCTCGTGTTCGCAGGGCGGCATCCAGGCGCGGGCGCGCCAGCCCAGGATGTCGAGGTCGCGCGCGAGCCGGCGCTCGAGCGCGGGCAGTCCTTCGGCATCGGGAACGGGAGGCGGGGAACCCGCGGCGGCGTGGGGAGTCGTCTCTGTCATGGAGGGCGTGCAGTGTAGAGAGTCGCGGGGCGCGCACGAGCGTACCGCTGGCCCGGATTTCGCATGCCACAATGATTTCAGACCAAGGGACAGCATGGGCAGCAGCAGCAACGGCAGCAAGAGCGATGACTGGTGGCGCGGCGCGGTGATCTACCAGATCTATCCGCGCAGTTTCATGGACAGCAACGGCGATGGCATCGGCGACCTGCCCGGCATCACGGCGCGGCTGCCGCACGTGGCCTCGCTCGGGGTCGACGCGATCTGGGTCTCGCCCTTCTTCCGTTCGCCGATGAAGGACTTCGGCTACGACGTGGCCGACTACCGCGCGGTCGACCCGATGTTCGGCACCCTGGCCGACTTCGACGCCATGCTCGCGCGGGCGCACGAACTGGGGCTGAAGCTCATCATCGACCAGGTGCTCTCGCACACCTCCGACCAGCACGCCTGGTTCGCCGAGAGCCGCGCGAGCCGCGACAACCCCAAGGCCGACTGGTACGTGTGGGCCGACCCCAAGCCCGATGGCACGCCGCCCAACAACTGGCTCTCGGTCTTCGGCGGGCCGGCCTGGCAATGGGATTCGCGCCGCCGCCAGTACTACCTGCACAGCTTCCTGGCCGAGCAGCCCGATCTCAACTTCCATTGCCCCGCGGTGCAGGACGCGCTGCTCGGCGAGGTCGGCTTCTGGTGCGAGCGCGGCGTCGACGGCTTCCGCTTCGACGCCTGCAACCACCAGTTCCACGACGCCCTGCTGCGCAGCAACCCGCCGGCCTCGGCGCAGTCGGTGGGCGAGGTCAGCACGGTGCGCGCCGACAACCCCTATGCGATGCAGCAGCACCTGTACGACAAGAGCCAGGGCGAGAACCTGCTGTTCCTCGAGCGGCTGCGCGCCCTGCTCGACCGCCACGGCGCGGTCGCGCTCGGCGAGGTCGGCGACGAGAACGCGCCGCCCGTGATGGCGCAGTACACCGCGCGCGACCGGCGCCTGCACCTGGCCTACAGCTTCAGCCTGCTGACCGCCGACCACACGGCGAAGCACCTGCGCCAGCAGGTCGAGGCGC
>NZ_JBZAYE010001070.1:0-1548 GCF_058244205.1 Variovorax sp. 20P10.2.4 | reverse complement strand
CCGATGTCCTACCTGCGCCGCGAGGCGCCGGCGCGGCAGCGCGCGGTCACGCTGTTCGGCAAGCTGCGCGTGTGGGACACCGAGCACAACAACGGCGTGCTGATCTACCTGCTCTTGGCCGAGCACGCGATCGAGATCGTGGCCGACCGCGGCATCGATGCGCGGGTGAGCGACGACGACTGGCGCGCGATGGCGCAGCGCATGGGCGCGGCCTTTCGCGAAGGCCGCTTCGAGGACGGGCTCACGCAGGCGCTCGAGGAGATGTCGGCGCTGCTGGTCGAGCACTTCCCGCTGCGCGACGACGAACTCGACCGCAACGAGCTGCCCGACGAACCCGTGGTGCTCTGAGCCGCTTGCTCAATCGGCCGCGGGCAGCGCCCACACGGCCGATCCGCCCACCGCATAGAAGCGCCGCCCCGGCGCCGATTCCATCGTCCAGCCGCCCGTGAACTCGCCGAAGGCGGGCAGCACGGCCTGGCCTTGCCCTTGTGCTTGCCCTTCCTCGTGCACGAAGCACGGCAGCCGTACGCTGTCGCGCCCCGGCCCGTGCAGCCGGCGCGCCGGGTGCAGGTGGCCCGCGAGCACGAAGTGCGTGGGATGCGACTGCGGATGGTGGCAGCAGGCGAAGGGGCCGAGCAGCCAGGGCTCGTCGACCACCTCGATGCCGAGCGCGGGCGGCGGATCGCCCGCGCGGCTGTCGTGGTTGCCGCGCACCAGCGTCATCGCGAGCGCCGCATGCTGCTCGCGCCATTCCCGCACCACGGGCAGCACGGCGCGCGCGGGCGCCGCATGCAGGAAGTCGCCGAGGAACACCAGCCGCCGCGGCGCATGGCGCGCGATCAGCACATCGAGCCGCGCGAGGTTCTCGAGCGTCGTGCCGCCCGGCACCGGCAGGCCCAGCGCGCGGAAGGTGGCGGCCTTGCCCAGGTGCAGGTCGGCGACGAACAGTGCCTGCCCGGCCGGCCACCAGAGCGCGCGCTCGGGCAGCAACTGCACTGCTTCGCCCGCCCATTGGAGCGGGAGCGGCGTCGAGGCGGAAGAAGAAGAGGAAAGGGAACGCATCGCCGGCCAGTGTCGCAAAAGCACCGGGCGGTCGCGTCCGACTTGCAATTCGCCCGCGCCGCCCCTAGCTTTGCCGGATGACCGAATCGCCCACGCTGCACATCGTCTGCCCGCACTGCCACACCACCAACCGGGTGCGCGAGGCCCAACTGGCCAGCGCGCCCGACTGCGGCAACTGTCACAAGCCGCTGTTCGGCGCCCACTCGGCCGCGCTGCCCGATGTGGCGAGCTTCGACCGCCACATCGCGCGCAACGAGATCCCGGTGCTGGTCGACTTCTGGGCCCCGTGGTGCGGCCCGTGCCGCCAGATGGCACCGGCCTACGAGCAGGCCGCGGCGCAGCTCGAGCCGCGCGTGCGCGTCGCCAAGGTCGACACCGAGGCCGTGCCCGCGCTGGCCGCGCGCTTCAACATCCGCAGCATTCCGACCCTGGCGCTGTTCAAGGGCGGCCGCGAGGTCGCGCGCCAGGCCGGCGCGATGGGCGCGG
>NZ_JBZAYE010000107.1:0-16873 GCF_058244205.1 Variovorax sp. 20P10.2.4 | reverse complement strand
ATCGAACGCGGGGGCGGAACAAGGCGGGGGCGTGCGTCATCGCGGGCTCCGGTGCATCAGGGCGCGGCCGCCGGGCGCGCATCGCGCGCCTGCTGCGGCTCGTCGTAGAAATCGCCGAAGCGGCGAATCGCCACCGGCAGCACCAGCAGCGTGAACAACGTGCCGGTGACGATGCCGCCGACGATCACGCAGGCGAAGGGCCGCTGGGTCTCGCTGCCGATGCCGTGCGAGAGCGCGGCCGGCAGCAGGCCCAGGCCCGCCATCAGCGCCGTCATCAGGATCGGGCGCAGCCGCGTCGTCGCGCCTTCGACGATCGCCGTCGCGACCGCCGCGCCCGAGCGCACGCGCGCCATGATCTCCTCGACCATGATCACGCCGTTCTGCACCGAGATGCCCGCCACCGCGATGAACCCGACCGCGGCCGAGACCGACAGGTGCAGGCCCGCGAGCCCGAGCGCGGCGAGCCCGCCCACCAGCGTGAACGGCACCATGCCGAGCACCAGCGAGGCCAGCCGCACCGAGCGGAAGGCCCAGAACAGCAGCGAGAAGATCAGCAGCGCCGTGAACGGCACGATCACCGCGAGCCGCGCCGCGGCCCGCTGCGAGTTCTCGAACTGCCCGCCCCACACCAGCTGGTAGCCCGGCGGCAGCGCGACCTGGCGCGCCACCGTGCGCTGGGCCTCTTCCACGAAGCTGCCCTGGTCGCGCCCCAGCAGGTTGACCTTGACGATGACCATGCGCGAGCCCGACTCGCGGAAGATGCGCGAGGCACCCTGGCGTACCTCGACGTTCGCGACCTCGCCCAGCGAGATGGTGCCGGGGCCGTTGCCGACCTGCGTGCCGGCCACGGCGAGCTGCAGTCCGCGCACCGCGTCCACGCTGTCGCGGTGCGGCTGCGCGAGCCGCACCACCACGTCGAAGCGGCGGTCGGCGTCGTAGAAGCTGGTGGTCGAGGCGCCCGACATCGACTGGCCGATGGCGTTGTCGACATCGTTGACCGTGAGGCCGTAGCGCGCGAGCCGCGCGCGGTCGGGCGTGACGACCAGCTCGCTCTGCCCGCCGATGCGCGTGCTGTCCACGTCGGTGGCGCCGGGGATGCCGCGCAAGGTGGTGGCGACCTTCTCGCCGAGCTCGTCGAGGATGTCGAGGTTGTTGCCGATCACCTTCGCGACGATCTCGCCGCGAAAGCCCGACAGCGACTCCTCGACGTTGTCCTGGATCACCTGCGAGAAGTTGGTGCTGATGCCGGGGATGTCTTCCAGCTTGGCGGACATGTCGGCGATCAGCGCCTCCTTGCCCGCGAAGCGCCAGCCCGAGCGCGGCTGCAGGTCGACCAGGATCTCGAGGTTGTTCGGCCCCTTGGGGTCGGAGCCGTCGTCGGGCCGGCCGACCTGGCTGATCAGCCGCGCCACCTCGGGATACGTCAGCAGGGTGGCGCGCACGCTGCGCTCCACCTGCTTGGTGGTCTCGAGCGCGGCCGAGGTCGGCAGCGTGATGGTCAGCCAGATGTTGCCCTCGTCGAGCTTGGGCAGGAATTCGCTGCCCAGCCGCGGTGCCAGTCCCAGCGCGAGCGCCACGGGCAGCGCCGCGAGCCACAGCGTGCGGCCCGCGTGGCGCATGGTCGCCGCGAGCAGGCCGCGGTAGCGCGCCTGCAGCCAGTCCAGCCAGGGCTTGTGCTTCTCGGCCAGGGTGCGGCGCTGCAGCACGGTGGCCAGCAGCGCGGGCAGGTGCGTGAAGGTCAGCAGCACCGCGCCGAGCAGCGCGAAGCTCAGGGTCAGGGCCACCGGCGTGAAGATCTTTCCCTCCACGCGCTGGAAGGTGAAGATCGGCACGAAGGCCAGGATGATGATCGCCTTCGAGAACAGCACCGGGTGCGCGAGGTCGCTGACCGTGTGATGCAGCACGCCCAGCCGCTGGTGGCGCGCCTCGGGCGAATCGGCGTCGAGCGCGGTCTTGGCCGCGAGCCGCACCATCAGCGCCTCGACGATCACGACCGCGCTGTCGATGATGATGCCGAAGTCGACTGCGCCCAGCGAGATCAGGTTGGCCGACACGCCGCGCGCGGTGATCAGGATGAAGGCGAACAGCAGGGCCAGCGGGATCACGGTGGCCACCACCAGGGCCGCGCGCCAGCTCGAGAGGAAGATCACGAGCACCGCCACCACCAGCAGCGCGCCCACCACCAGGTTCTCGACCACCGTGGCCACCGTGTGGTGCACGAGCTGCGTGCGGTCGTAGATCGGCACGATCTTCACGCCGGCCGGCAGGCGCGGCTCGAGCTGCGCGATGCGCTGGCGCAGCTCGGCATTGATCTTCGCCGGATCGCCGCCCTTGGTCATCGAGACGATGCCCTCGACGATGCTGTCGCGCTGGCCGGCCGCGGCGATGCCCAGGCGCGGGCGCTCGCCCTCGCGCACCTGCGCCAGGTCGGCCACCGTCACGGGACGGCCCTGGCGCGAGGCGACCACCGCCGCGCGGATGTCGGCGAGGCTGTCGAACAGACCGCTGGCGCGCACCACCAACGAGGTGTCGCCGCGGCGCATCAGCCCGCCGCCCGCGCTGCCGTTGGCATTCGAGACGGCCTGGCCGAGCTGGTCCAGCGTCACCTGGTACTTGCGCAGCGCCACCGGGTCGACCTCGATCTGGAACTCCCTGAGCGCGCCGCCGAAGGTGACGATGTCGGCCACGCCGGGCGTCATGCGCAGGAACGGGCGCACGGTCCAGTCCTGCAGCGTGCGCGCCTCCACCTCCGACAGGCCCGGCGCCTCGAGCGTGTAGCGGTAGATCTCGCCGACGGCGGTCGACAGCGGCGCGAGCTGCGGCTGCACGCCGGTGGGCAGGTCCACGGTCGAGAGCTTCTCGAGCACCTGCTGGCGCGCGAAGTAGTCGTCGGTGCCGTCGGCGAAGGTCAGGGTCACGATCGACAGGCCGGTCATGGTGACCGAGCGCACGTTCGACAGCCGCGGGATCCCCGCCACCTCGCGCTCGATCGGCAGCGTGACCGAGCGCTCCATGTCCTGCGGCGCCGCGCCGGTGCGCTGCGAGATCACGCGCACCTGCACGTCCTGCACGTCGGGGAACGCCTCGATCGGCAGGTTCGAGGCCGCGTAGCCGCCGAAGCCCACGAGCGCCGCGACCAGCACGAACACGAAGACGCGCTGCGTCAGCGCGAAGGCGATGAGCCGCTGCATCACGGCCGCTCGCTCGCGCGGGTCGTCAGCTCGGCGTCGAGCAGCAGCGCGCCCGCCGTCACCACGCGCTCGTTGCCCGCCAGGCCCTCGCGCACGTAGCTGGTGTCGCTGCCCTGCGCCAGCAGCTCGACCTGGCGGCGCCGGAACGCGCCGGGCGACTCCTCGACGAACACGTAGCTGTGCACGCCGCGGTTGACCAGCGCCTCGTTGGGCACGCGCACGCCGCTGCCGTCTTCCTGCAGCAGTTGCGCGCGCACGAACATCTCGGGCAGCAGCTCGAGCCCGGCGTTGTCGAGCTGCGCGCGCACCGGCACGCGCCGGGTGTTGGTGTCGACCGCATGGCCGACCTGGCGCACCGTGGCGGCGAAGCGCCGGCCCGGATAGGCATCCGACTCCACGCTCACCGCGCTGCCGAGCTTGATCCGGCCGAGCAGCCGCTCGGGCAGGTCGATCATCAGCCACAGCCGCCGCGGATCGGTGACCACGAACAGCGGCGCCGCCATGCCCGGCGCGACCTCGAGCGCCGGCGTGGCCGTGCGCTCGGCGACCAGTCCGTCCATCGGGCTGACCAGCTGCAGGCGCTGGCCTTCGCCGCGCAGCCCGCGCGGATTCATGTTCTGCAGCCGCCGGCGTGCACGCTCCACTTCTTCCAGCGCCTGCGCATGATCGGCTTCGAGCGCCTCGAGGTCCTTGTGCGCGATGGCATCGCCCGGCGCCAGCTCGCGCCCGCGTTCGGCCGCCAGCTGCTTGCGCTTCTCGTCGGCCAGCGCCTTGCCGAGGTCGGCGCGCGCCGTGCCGTAGTCGGGCGAGTCGATGTCGGCCAGCACCTGGCCCGCGCGCACGCTGTCGCCGGGGCCCACGCGCAGCGCCACGATGCGGCCCGAGAAGCCGACGCCGATGCGCGCGGTCGCGTCCTCGTCGTAGACCAGGCGCGCGCTCAGCGGTTCGGCCAGGGGCAGCGGCACGCGCGGCATGGCGTCGGTGCGGATCATCGCGAGCTGGGCCGCGCCCTTCGGATAGCGCAACTGTTCGGGGTCGGCGGCAGTGGCGGCGTTGGTCGCGCCCGCAGGCGGCGGGGACGGCGCGGCATCGGATCGCGGCGCGCGCCAGACGAGAAATGCCGCGCCGGCGAGCACCAGCAAGGCGAGAAGGACCAGGAGGACCCGGCGGGAGGCAGGAGGACGCAGGCTCATCGGTGCGGCGGTACGTACGGACCGACCGTGCGGGCACGACGTCGGAGAAGGAGGGAGCCGACCAGCCTAGGCCGCGAAGCTTTCGGGAAGCTATCTATCCACGGGCGGCGCTCCGGCAATCGCCACCGGCTTGCGAATGCGCGGTCGATGCGCGATCCTGAAGGGCGCGCATCGTGCGCCGCCTGTCATGGCCACAGCCACCCCCTTCGTCAACGGAACCCTTTCCAGAACCATGAGCAAACTGGACCTCAGGCAGGTCGAGCTGCGCCGATTGCTGTCGGACGCACGGCCCACGCAGGTCTTCGAGGACCTGCTGCAGCGCGGCCTGGTCGCCTGCCGGCAGGACTTCGGCTCGCTGCTGCTCGAGGTCTTCCCGAGGATCGATTCGACCGTGGTCGCGATGCTCTGGCGCTGGCGGCGGGACGGCGAATGGCATCCGGCGCTGTCGGATGCGCATGTGGATTCGCAGGTGAGGCGGCTGCTGGCGGAGGCGGGGTACTTCGATGCGGTGTTGCAGGCGGTCGGCAGCGAGAAGATGGACGGGCCGAACTGACATGGACTCCGAATCTCGGAGGTGCGAAAAAAATCAACTCCCTCATGGCGGAGGCCATTGAGTCGGCGGAGGCCATTGAGTCGCATGCGCGTGTCGCGGGCTCGATCGACATCTCGCATTCGTGCCGAAACCACCGAAAGCCGGAGCACATCCCTATTTCGGATCCGGGTTCGATGAAATATGCTGCACGCATTCCAATGAGCGAGGAGTCGAGCGAATGCCATACCTTCTGCCTGTGCCGGTAGGCCACTACCTCGACCCGAATCAGCCATTCCAGCTCGCCCAATACAACTGGCAATTCCTCGCGGAGGGAGACTCCTGGTTCTCGATCACCGATGCGGTGCTGAACAACCGGAACCTGCTGCCTTGTCTTCATTTCCCCAAGGCGGCCGCGGCGATCAATTGCGCAGCACCCGGCGATATCGCAGGGGAAATGTTCAAGCGCAACCCGCAGTTCAAGATGCTTCTGCAGCAACGCTGGTGGCTCGCGATCCTGGTGTCCGCGTCGGGCAATGACCTCATCGATGCGATCAACGTCACGCCGAACGACTCCGCGGGCCAGCTTCGTCCGGCTCGGGAGCGGATTCTTCTCACCAAGGCGGAGGCGATCGACGCATCGGATCCCCATGCCTATGTCAGCGAGGCCGGCATGAATGCGCTGGCGGGTTATTTGCTGTGGTGGTTCGCGAGCCTGGTCGAGTGGCGGGATGCGGGCCAGAGCAAGGGGCGCCCTGTCTTCCTGCATACCTACTCGGTGCCCGTCGCGCGTCCGGCAGGTGTGCCCGGAAAGTCCGAGGGCTGGCTCCATCCCGCCTTGGTCAGGAATGGCGTGCCGAAGGATCTGCACCAGGGCGTGACCGACATCGTGTTCGGAAAATTGCGGCTGTTCCTGCTCGGTCTCGATACGGATGCCAGGAGCGGATACCAGCTCCCGAACGTGCATGTGTTCGACTCCGCCGCGATTCCCCTCGATCAGGCGGACCCGGACGCCACGGGCCCGAGCGGAGACTGGGTCAATGAGATCCACCTCAGCACCTCCGGTGCGGAAAAGCTCGGCCAACCGTTCTCTTCGTTCATCCTGCAGAGGTTCAGCCGCTACAGCATGCCCGGGTAGGTCCGCAGCCTTCGTGCGCGGCCGCTTTCTCCGCGCCCGGATCCGATCATCCTCATCGAGGCGGAGGTGACCATGGAGAAGGAAAAGTCCGTCGAACGCCTGGACCGGCTGGTGGAGCGCCGACGCAGGCAACTGGCGCGGGCACGAGGTGCGAATGCGGCGGGCAGGGAGAGCGCCCCGCAAGGCAGCGGCGAGATCTGGGGACTGGCCTTGTCCGGGGGAGGAATCCGCAGCGCGACCTTCTGCTTCGGTGTATTGCGTGCGCTGGCGCAGCACAAGTTGCTTCTGCGCTTCGACCTGCTTTCGACGGTGTCGGGGGGAGGCTACGTGGGCGGGATGCTCGGCAGGCTCTTCGAGCGGGCGACGGCGCCGGACGACGTCGTGAAGGTCGAGGATTCGATGGCTGGCGCCGAGACGCGCAGGTTCGGATGGTGGTTGCGCTCCAATGGCCGATACCTCGCGCCCGGCGGTGGCGCCGACCGCCTGTTCGCGCTGGCGCTGTACATGCGCAATCTCCTCGGCATTCACGTGGAGCTCGCGCTCGTCGGCCTGCTGATCGGCCTCTTGATCACCGGCTTCGATCTCGGCGTGTGGGCGGTGCTGGACCGCATGGGGTATGCATCCCGATCCGTGTTCGATCATCTTCGCGGCCTCGAGCCGTGGTTGCCCACAGCCTGGTTGCTCGCGCCCATTCCAGCGGCGATCGCGGCGCGCTACGCCTTGGCCTATTGGCAACTGCCCTGGGCCACTCGATCGGATGGGGCCGCGCTCGCCTGGTGGTGGGGCGTCGCCGCGTCGGCCCTCGGCGTCGCGAGCTTCATGTACCTGTACTGGTTCCCACGCAGCGCCGCCATCGCCCAATCCTTCCGCGACACGATCGCCGCCGTCATCCTGGCGATCTGGCTCGTCGGTCTTTGGGCCGTGCCATTGGCGCGAAGCATCGGGTTGCGGGAGGGGTCGATCGACCGGGCGAGGAACGCGATGACCACGAGCCTCGCCACCTGGGGCATGCTGACGGCAGCGGTGCTCGCGGCGGGAATCGTCGATCGGCTGGCCTGGCGGGTCGCTTTCGAGGCCTCGCTGACCCTGGACCTGGGGCTTGCGCTGGGCCTGGCGGCGGTGCTGCTGCGCGGCATCCTGCCCGCGATCGCCGCCTCCGGCACGCGGGCTCCCCGAATCTCCGCGTTCGCCGGCACGGTGGCGCGCTTCGCCGGCATCCTGCTGGCATTCGCGCTCCTGGTGTGGTGGATCGCGGTGATCCACAAGACGATCGCCAGCACCGTCTTTACGGACAGGGAGCTCACGTTCAGCAATGCGCTGGCGCCGATCCTTCTCGCTTCCGTGATCCTGGGCGCGTACATGCTCTTGTCGGGGTCGAACCTCGAATTCCTGAATCTGTCCTCGCTGCATGCCTTCTATCGCGCGCGGCTCGTCAGGAGCTACCTCGGAGCGGCCAATGGTGCGCGCTTCGACAGGCCGCCGCTCGATGGCGCCCTCGAGCCGATGGAGCGGTGGGCGCATACCGCGCCCGTGGGTTCGAACGTCGGCGAAGTTCACGGAGACGACGACAGGTTTCTCAAGCACTACAAACCGCAGCGTTTCGGTGGTCCGATCCACCTGATCAACGTCTGCATCAACCAGACCGCCGATCCCAAGGGCGCGCTCTTCAATCAGGACCGAAAGGGCCTGTCGCTGACCATCGCTTCCGGCGGACGCTCGCAGGTCAGCCAGGAAGGCTGGACCGTGAGCAGCGGTCTTCGCGAAAGAGGGCTCGGAACCTGGATGGCGGTGTCGGGTGCGGCAGTCTCCCCGGGGCTCGGATACCGGACCAGCCGAGGTCTTTCGGCGCTTCTGACCTTTGCCGGCATCCGGCTCGGCTTCTGGCTCACCGAGGCGGCACGAAACGGCAGAGCCGCGGGATTCCTCGCCCTCGGAAAGACGCGAGGCCTGCTGCGCGAGACCTTCGGCATCTTCGACGGGGCTCGCGGCAAGGACTGGTTTCTGTCGGACGGCGGCCATTTCGAGAACACGGGGGCCTACGCGCTGCTGGCGGAGAGGGCCAAGGTCATCGTGCTCGTCGACTGCGGTGCCGACCCCGAGTACCAGTTCCATGATCTGGAGAACCTCGTGCGCCGGGCGCGCATCGACCTCGGCGCCGACATCAAGTTCCAGAGACCCGTCTTCTCGAGTGCCACGAACGCAGTCGAAGCGCAGCAGAAAGCTCCTGCGGGATGGCCATCGCAAATGACGTATTTCGGATCGCTCAACGATCTGGTGTCGGCGGACAGCACGGCCTGCCTGGCGATCGCCAAGGTCGAGTATTCGGAAGACCGATCCCAGGGGTTGCTGATACTGATCAAGCCCAACATGTGCCAAGGCCTGGGCATGGACCTGATCAACTACAAGGCGCAGTGCCCCGACTTTCCCCAGCAGAGCACCGGCGATCAGTTCTTCTCGGAGGCTCAGTGGGAGAGCTATTTCCAGCTGGGAAACTTTCTCGCGGAGAAGCTCGAGCCGAAATTTCTGAAGTCGCTGATCGCGGATCCAGGCCTCTACTTCGAAGAGGACATCTTCCCCGTCAAGGGCAAGGATTCGGCGGCGACACCCGAAAAGCCCAAGGAAAGCGCGGACTCGAAATCGGGCGCCGAGGACAAGGAGAAGACGCGGCGTCTACCCACCCGCATCAACGTTGCGGCGGTGGGTGCAACCCTGGGCCTCGGCGCCGCTGCCACGGTGGGCATCTCGCTGTGGCAAGCGCTCGACAGCGCCCGCGCGGCCGAAGCGAATCAGGTCAAGTCGCGGCGCGAGGCCATGAAGGAACTGACGGAGCTGTGGTCCAGGTTGCCTCCTCTTCCCGTCGATCAAACGCTGCAGGCGGAGGTGAACCAGGCTCGATCGGAGGCCTCCGATATCCGCACGGGCAATCTGAATCGTGGTGCTTCGGACCCGTACTCGGCGCTGGCGGCGGCGATCGTTCGAACGGCCGACAGCCTGTGCCCTGGGGACGAGGCCGGATGGCTCAAGCGATCCGAACTCGGCAATCACATCGTGACGACGGCAGTCTCCGCCTGCCAGCTCCTGGTCACTCCCAAGACGCCGGCATGCATCGCACTGCTGGAGGCCGACAATCCCACGGTACGGAGCAATCTCCCGGGCTGCCTGCGATACGACGACAAGTTGCTTCCATCGGCGCAGGTCAGGTACTGGGGCTACGACTACACGATGGATGCGGCCGTGGGAACCATGCACCCCTGCGATCCGCAGCTTGCCAAGCTCGCGGAGGATGAAAAGCTTCATGAGAGAGAAAGAGCGAAGCTGAAGCTTCGCCAGGCAGGAGATCAACCGGACACGCAAAAGCCGTGCTATTGGCAACTCACGCCCGTTAGCAGCCGGCCGCCGACGGACACAGCAAAAACCCCCACGGTGCCCGCCTCGGACGTGCAGCCGACTCAGCCACCGCTTCCTTCCGCGTCTCAACCGGCGAGTGCTTCCGCACAACCTGCATCCTCCGCCGCTTCGGCTGCGAATCGGCCGAGCAACCTGCCCGCGATAGACAGCAACATCTGCCGCCGCAAGACGGTGTACGTGCAGATCTACGGGCCTGCGCAACGCGATGCCGTGAGGCAGTTTCGACCCGTATGGCAAGCCCTGGGGGCGAGCGTTCCTCCGATCGAGAACGTCAACGATGCGGCAAGGCGTGCCGGCAGACCCGATCCGAAACCGGTCAGCTCGACCATCGTGCGATATCACGACGAGGGCAGCCGTGCCTGTGCCGATGCGATCGCCCAGAACGCGTCAGGCAACGGGAAGCTTCCCAACTGGAAGGTCGAACGTCTGTCCGCGCGGCTCCAACCGACACCCGGAAACATCGAGGTATGGATAGCGCCCGACGCTCCAATCGTCGCGAAGCCTGTGCCGACGCAATAGGCGGGTGTGCCGCAGACGGTTACGCAGGCCAGGCAACGCCGAGTTTTCGCGCTGTGAGCGGGCCCGTGTCTCCATCGGCGACCAAGCGGTTCTGTTTCTGGAATGCATGAACAGCGGCAACGGTGTGCGGGCCATATTCGCCATCGATCGCTCCGGGATCGAAGCCGGCCTGCTTCAGTGCGCGTTGTACGGCCTTGACCAGCGGCCCCGACATGTTGGGCGATTGCAGGGTGAGGATGAACGGTAGCGGCTTCGGTGTGACGTTCACGTTGTTGGCGCTGTACTGGACTCCGGGAATCTGTGCGTAGAAGTGCCAGATGCGTCCTTCGACCTTGCCCCGTTTGACGCCCAGCCCTTTTCCGGCCGCCTCGACGGTTCCACCATTTCCATCTGAAATCGCCACGTGTCCCATCTGTTTCGGCATGGGAGGCCTGCGAACCAGAATGACGCCGGGCGTGCTGTTTGCCACGGCCTTCGTGACTGGGGTGAGCGTTCCGTTCTCGGCGTCCCGGACCCACGAGCCTGAATAGGCTTCCGTGGTGGCGGGATTCCCTCGGTTGTCGGTACAGCCGTAGAGCTCTCCCGTGATCTGGAAGACGACCCACGACGCGAACTCGGCGCAGTCCCAAGGGCCAGTCCATTTGGCGTTGTCCTTCGGAACGAGCACATTCTCGTATTTATCCCCGATGCGCTTTTCGGCCAGCTTCAGCAAATCTTTTCCGGTTGCCATCTCTTCTCCCCTTCGCGTGGTTGATGAAAAGTCCGGTCGATCGATGACCCGGTGTTGCGTGCACGTCGGTGGACCGCTCGGGACGGCGATGGTGCAGCAATGCCAATTGGATGTCCATCACCTGGATCAGGTATGACATGGGAATGTCATGTTGCGTGAATCGAGCTATTGCAATGGGACGAAATTTCGAAATACGTTGACGATGAATTGATCGGCGGCAAAGAAACCCTCGGGGAAGTCATGGATCGCCTTCTTCCAAAGGTGAGGGCGCATCCCTCAAACAGGGGATGCCGGCGCAATTAGGTACTGCTAAAAGCTACTCAAAATTCGAGGAGCGGAAGAATGCAATGCCAAGCGCGACCTGGTCCGAGCGGCCACGGCTTTCCGTTGGGATTTCGCAGATCGAGGCGACTTCGGATCGTCGCATTGGCTTGCGCCGTGCTATTGGCGGGCTGTGCCACTCTTTCTCCCCAGATCTATTCCGACGATCTGCTTCTCGACGCTTCACGGAGTTCCGAAACCTTGTCGTACGCAGACGCAAGGAAAGACGCGGAACAGGCGATCCGGCGCTATATCGCCGCTGTTCAGGAACTGTCGAGCTTCAACCCCCGCGTGGGAGCCGCCTTGATCCTTTCGAGCGCGGTCGCGGTGATCAAGGGCGTCACGAACCCCTCGGGCTCCGCGCTCGCCAAGGTCGCGGTCGGGGGATCGGCGGGTGTGGCCTACGGCAGCACGCTCGTGTCGAAGCAGCGCGAGGAAATCTACATGGCTGGCGCCAGCGCATTGAATTGCGTCATCGCCGCGAGCGAGCCGTTCAATGTCGCGGCGTCGACGTCGGGCACTTGGGACGCGTCGCAGCAATCGATGAACGCGCGTCTCGCAGAACTGCAGGAGTTGCTGCGTGTCCACGCCGGTGCCATCCGGGACACGGCGCTCGCCGCGGCACCGGCGAGGGCACAGCCGCAGAGCTGCAAGGCGGAGCCCGCGCCGAACTGCAACCTCAAACCCGAGAGCCTGACGGCGATGACGACCGAGGAAAGGAACCGGCTCACCACGTCGTGCCTGGCGGCAAAGGCGACCAGGGATCAGGAGTGCGCCGTGCCCGGCAAGAAGACGACGACGGTATTGACGGCCGATCCGGTCTTGCAGCGAACGGTTGGTCGTGCCGACGTGGCGGTCGCGGATGCCCTGGCTCTGGATGCCAGGGTGAAGGCGCTGCGCGCCAGGATCGCTGGCGCGGCCAGCGACCTGCGCTTCCGATCGAGAGAGATCCAATTCAATGTGGGCAGGGAGGTCTCGAAGACCGTGCCGGACATTGCATCCTTCCTGGCCGCGAGCGAGAAGATAAAGACCACCGCCCTTGCGATAGGCGGCCAGGATGCGTTGAAGCCCGTGCCGAGCGTCGCTCAAAGCGGGTCGATCGGCGGCAAGTCCAGGACGCGGCCGTTCGATGCGAAGGCACGCAATCTCGAACGGGAGATCGCAAAAGCCACGGAGGACCTGGCCGCCGCGACGATGGATCTGAGCAAACTGGTCGGTCCGATCCTTCTGGAGGTCGACAAGCCCAAGGCGACCTGCAAGCTGCAGGTGCCGGGGCGCACACTGACCCTCGTGCCGGATCTGGAGGAGATCGAAGTGCCGGCCGGTTCCCAGCAGACCTTCTACGTGATGGGCGCAGGCGAAGGCCTGGCCTGGTTCGCAACGAGCCGCGGAGGTGGAAAGCCCGGAACGATCAAGCCGGGCGACGAGAGCGGAAAGAGGTCGTTCATCTACACGGCACCGGCGGAAGGCGGGGCGCCCCAAGGCGACCAGATCCTTTTCACGGATCCTGCGGGCCTTTCGAGAACGGTCAACGTCAAGATCGTCGAGCCGTTGCAATCCGCCCGACTTCCGGCGGTGAAATCATGAGAGGTAGCGAGAAGCCTTCAATGAAAGTTTTCACCGCTGCGCACCCGTGCAGACCGGCGGGCGCAGGCGATGCCTTCCTCAAGCCAGGCTCCAGCAAGAAAGGGGGCGCGCATGTGGCCATCGGTTGAGAATTCGGCACGCGGCCGCTCGGGCGAAGGAGGCACTCTCGGCGCCATCCTGCGCGACCGGCGGCTCCCGCACCGGCTCTACGCGCTGACGGCTGGACACGCCGTCGGGGCCGATCCCGGCACCACGGCCGGAGACGTCATCGCCTTCGCGGATTCTTCCGGGCAATTGCAATTCGCGGGAGGATTGGTCGATTGGGCGCCGACTTTCCCTCCCGACGCGAAGACCGGAGCGGTGGATGCGGCAATAGTGCTCGTGGCGCAGGAAGACCTGCGGGACCTCGCGATGCAATCCGCGCTCTGGCCCGTCGGTGCCGCGATCGCGCGCAGCGGTGATGCGCTGCGACTGCTGACGAGCGATCGGGGGCCGGTCGACGGCAGTGCGCAGAACAGTGTTGCGGTGTCGGTGCGCGTCGAGGCGGGCGGTCCGGCATACACGCTGTCGCCAGTGCAGGCCTGGCACGCACCGGGCGGGACGCAGGGAGGCGACAGCGGAGGAGCGGTCTGGAACGATCAGGACCAGCTGGTCGGCATCCACGGAGGGATCCGGCTCGGAGATCCCGCGCAGCCCTTCTTCATCCCGATCGACACGATCCTGCGCTATTTCAACGCGGACCTGGTCGTGAGGGACGAGTTGTCGAACGCTCTTGCGGCGGTCCGCGGCCGGCGGCCCCTCGCGAGCACCGTCGAGCGTGCGCCGGTCCAGCCGATCGTCGCGTCGAAGCCATCGCCGTTCGACGATGCCCACGCCGAGATCCTCGCTCGCACCATCTGGGGCGAGGCGCGTGGCGAGAAGGAACCGGGCATGCGCGCCATCGCCTTCGTCGTGCGCAACCGGGTGCAACGCAGAAGCTACTGGGGCTCCGACGTCGCCAAAGTGTGCCGCTATCCCTCGGCTTTCAGTTGCTGGAACCCGGGGGATCCCAATCTTCCGCTGCTGCAGGCGGTCGGCGCGAACGATCCCTGGTTCAGGTCGGCGTTGACGATCGCCACCCAGATGCTCGCCGATGCCCGTGCGGGAGTCAGCGCACAGGACCCCACGAACGGGGGAACCCACTACCACGCGAGCAGCCTGGTGCCGCCGCCATGGTGGACGGAAGGCCACGCCATCTGCGCGCATATCGGAAAACACGTCTTCTACAACGACGTCAAGTGAGGCAGCCAAATGGACATGCGAATGATTGAGGTGGCGCTCGGCCTGGCGCTGATCTTTGCGTTGACCAGCCTGCTCGTGACGGCCTTGCGCGAACTCTGGGCGTCGGCCTGGGGATCCCGCGGCAAGGTGCTGCAGCAGGCCCTGACTTCCTTCCTGGGCGACAACAAGGCGCTCGCGAGCACGCTGATGGCGCATCCGCTGCTCACTTCGCTGAGCAAGAAGCAAGAAGGTGGAACGCCGTCGTACATGGGGGCCGACATCGTCGTGACCTCGCTGATCGCTTCGCTCGTGGAGACCTGTCTTCAGGGCGTGCGCCCCGCAACGCCCGCGAAGTTTCTCGATGGGGTGCGCGAGTTTCTGGACACGCCCGCGAATCGGGGCGATGCGCAGGCAGAGTTCGCTGCGGACGGCTCCGGGGTTCGAAGGGCTTTCGTTCCGAACCCCAAGCTGCTTCGCGCGATGCGCAGCCTGATCCATGGCGTGGAGAACGATTGGCCCGGCTTCGAAGCACGGCTTTGCGCCTGGTACGACGCCGTCACCGAACGCTCGATCGGGTGGTTCAAGCGAAAGAACCAGGTCACCCTGCTGATCTTCGGCTTCGTCGTTGCCGCGGCCGCCAACATCAACCCGATAGCGATTGCGCCTCGACTCTGGCAAGACGCACCGATGCGACAGGCGCTTGCCGCGGCGGGAAAGACCGCGGGCGAGGAATTCGCGGCAGCCAACGCCTCGAACGGCGCGGACATCGATGCCGCCGCGCTGCGAGCGGCCCGCTCGGCGATTGTTCCGGCGCAGGCCGAGGAAAAGAAGAGGCACCGCAGTTCGGTCGAGGAAACCGAGCGCAGCCTGCAGGCATTGAAGCTGGCCTTCGAGCAGGTGTTGGACAAGCCAGGTGCGTCCGCTTCCACGCCGGTGTGGCGAGAGGCCTACGACGGCTACCAACAACTGCTGGCCCTGCGCTCGGCGCTCGATGCCACGCGTGTTCCCGAGAGTGGGTCGTTCCGCGGCATACGTCGGCAGCTCGAGGCCGATGCCAACGTCGATGCGCGCATGAAGGCACTGGAAAGCGTTTCGACGGCGGGCTTTCAGTCGCTCGTGACGACGCTGCGCAAGGCGATGGATGCCGAGAAGAGGGCGCAGTCTCAACTGCTGGGCTCGGTCGTGGATGCAGGGTGCAGGCAGGACACGGTCCTGCCCGGGAGCGACAGGGAAGTCGAGAGTTTCTGCGAGCGCCTGGATGCCATGAACTCGCTGAAATCCATCGGCCTGCCCATCGGTTGGGAGCCGTTCATCGCACCCCAGGTATTCAAGTCCCGATGCGTGCAGAGCTCGGACTGCTGGGATGCAGAGCGGGTGGGAAATGCCTTGCTCATCGCGATCGGCTGGCTCATCACGGCGGTGGCCGCCAGCCTGGGCGCTCCATTCTGGTTCGACCTCCTGAGCAAGATCGGCAAGCTGCGTGCTTCCGGCGCCAAGCCGTCCGAGGTGGAGGACGCGGGGACCGTGCGAACGCCACCCGGCGGCTCCACCATGGCCCTGCCTTCGGAGCCGCCGGACGAAGGTGGCGGGGATGGTGGAGCGGCAGACGCAGGCACCCACGCAGACGCTGGTGGCGCAAAGCCCGGCCCGAAGCCGGAGGCGCCAACCGGAGCGGACCAGGGACCGGTGAACAAGGGGCCGAGTCCCCACGAGCAGCAGCTCGTGGTCAGCGAGGTGCGGCGGGTGCAGATGGCGCTGGGGCTTCTCGGCGCACAGCTCAGCGGGCAGTTCGATGCAGCCACCCGCCAGGCGATCCTGGAGTGGCAACGCGCCAAGGGCTACGGCGAGACCGGTCAGCTGACGGAGATTCAGCTCGACGAGCTTCTGAGCATGGCACCCGGTGCAGCGGCCAAGCTGTTGTCGCGCAACGTGCCCGCATCCGTTTCACCTCCCGGCAACGGAGGGGCGAATGGAACCATGCCGCTGCTGCAGGGTATTGCGTCGGGTGGCCGCGCCGTTTCGCTTGAAGAATTGGGGACCCAGAAGGGGCTCGCGAGGGAAATCCAGACGGCACTCGCCGAGATCGGACTGCTCGATCCGCCCGCGGACGGTGTTTTCGGACCCGTGTCGCTCTGGGCATTGCGAGAATTCGGCAAGGCGATGAATGCCGCCCCGGCCGAGATCGTCGATGCCGGATTGGCCGAGATGCTGCTGTCCAGCGAGGCAAGAGCCCTGTATCCGATCGTGCTCGATCACTCGCCTGCGGGCCGCACGGCGGCCGCGATGCTCAAGAAGGGCTACTGGCTGTGCCGGCACCCGGACGCCGTCAACATCGTCTACGTCGAAGGCATGAAGCGCGATGGCACACCCAACGCGAACGAACCGAACCGGTTCAACGATCTGCGGACCTTGCTGCGCATCGCGCCGGGCGGCAAAGCCGAATGGGTCGGCTGCTGGGAGGCCTCCACCGAGCCCGGACTGGTCTACACGATGAAGCCGCTGGACGGCACCCCCGGGGTCGCACGCATTGCCCTGGGGCAGTTCAAGGCATGGAGCGTGGGCTTTCACAAGGGAACGCAACCGGCACTCGTGCAAACCGCGCCCATCGTCATCTATCGCGATCTCGACAAGAACTTCAGGCGCGACGAGGGCGAGCGCGTGTCCATCGCCTCGTCGATCAATCAGCATTCGGGCTACGACGCGCCGGACAACAACGTCGGGAACACGAGCGCCGGGTGCCTGGTCGGACAGTCGCGCGCCGGGCATTCGGAGTTCATGGCGCGTTGCGAGCGGGATGCCCGCTACCAGGCCAATCACGGCTATCGCTTCATGACCACGGTGCTGGAAGCGGCCGAGCTGGGGCATTGAGGCCAAGACAGCCGCGCGCATCTGCGAACTGGACACTCGCGGGTCACTGCGGCATCGGCTCAGCGCAGCTCCCGCCGCAGCGGCAACAGCAGCCAGAACCGCGTGCCCGCGCCCGGCGTGCTCTCGCCC
>NZ_JBZAYE010001069.1:0-1549 GCF_058244205.1 Variovorax sp. 20P10.2.4 | reverse complement strand
CCGAGGCGATCGACCTGACCAAGGCCTTCCTCTCGACCCTGCTCGACAGCGTGCGCGCCGGCATCGCCGCGGGCGAGGCGCTCAAGGGCTGCTTCGCGCGCGCCGAGGCCGCGATGAAGCCGCGCTTCGGCCAGTGGCCGGTGTTCCAGCACGTGCTGCCCTTCGATGTCTCGCGCGCCTACGACGAGCTGCGCGGCATCGAGCACCCGGTGGTGTGGACCTCCGAGCGCGACCGCGAACTCTGGCAGACGCTGCACGCGTAGGCCGCCGCGCGCGGCGCGCGATCTTCCCGCGACGAGGAAGGCGCGCGCCGCCGCACCGATTTCCCTGAAGAAAACCACCCCGGAGACAAACCGATGAAGCGCTTCCTGCCCCTGATCGCCCCCGTGCTCGCCGCCTTCGCGCTGGCCGGCGCCAGCCTCGCGTCGGCCCAGAGCGGGCCCTATCCGAACCAGCCGATCAAGTGGCTGGTGCCCTATGCCGCGGGCGGCGGCACCGACAACATCGCGCGCCAGCTCGCCGATGCGATGCAGCCCTCGCTGGGCCAGCCGGTCGTGATCGACAACCGCCCCGGTGCCTCGACCAACATCGCGGTCGGCCTGCTGATGCAGTCGAAGCCCGACGGCTACACGATCATGCAGGCCGAGAACGCGGCGCTGCTGTTCAACGAGCACATGTTCGCCAAGCTGCCCTACAAGCCCGCGAGCGACTTCACCTACATCGGCGCCATCGGCCGCATTCCGCTGGCACTGGTGGTGCGGCCCGACTTCCAGGCCAAGACCCTCAAGGACTTCGTCGCCTACGTGAAGGCCAACGGCGACAAGACCAACTACGCCTCGCCCGGCATCGGCACGCCGCACCACATGGCGATGGAGCTGTTCAAGCAGAAGGCCGGCCTGTCGATCACGCACGTGGCCTACAAGGGCGGCGCGCCGGCGCTGCAGGACATCATGGGCGGCCAGGTGCCGATGATGATGCTCGACCTCACGGCCGCGCTGCCCTACCTCAAGACCGGCAAGCTGCGCGCGCTGGCGATCGCGCTGCCGCAGCGCGCCAAGGGCCTGCCCGACGTGCCGACCTTCGCCGAGCTCGGCTATCCGGAGGTCAACGCCTTCGCCTTCCATGGCCTGATCGGCCCGGCCGGCATGCCGCCCGAGGTGGTGAACCGGCTCAACGCCGAGCTGCACAAGGCGCTGCAGACGCCGCGCATCCAGCAGGTGTTCAGCGAGTTCGGCTTCGAGGCGCTGCCGGGCACGCCGAAGGAGTTCCAGGAGATGGCGCGTTCGCAGAGCGCGTACTGGGGCCAGGTCATCAAGACTTCGGGCGTGCAGCTCGACTGAGCACCCTTTTCATCCGACCGTTTCCGCTTTCACTCATGTCCAACGAACCATCCCCCGCTTCGACCGCGCGCGAGCGCGTCGGCTTCATCGGCCTCGGCGTCATGGGCGCTCCCATGGCCGGCCACCTGGCGCGCGCCGGCCACGCGGTCTCGGCCTACGACCTCGCGCCCGGCGCGGCGCAGCGGCTCGCCGAATCGCAGCCCGGCATC
>NZ_JBZAYE010001068.1:0-1552 GCF_058244205.1 Variovorax sp. 20P10.2.4 | reverse complement strand
ACCACCGGCATCGAGGGCCTGGGCTGGCTCGCCGTGTGGGCCCGCACCGACGAGCCGGCGCCGCGCACCGGCGTGTTCCTGGTGCCGCGCCATGCCGGGGGCGTGCGCGTGATCGCGAGCTGGGACCACCTGGGCCTGCGCGCCTCGGGTAGCCACGAGGTGGTGTTCGAGAACGTCGCGATCCCGCTCGACCATGCGGTGGACCTGCGCGCGCCGGCCGACTGGGCACCCGATGCCGGCAGCCAGACCGACATCGACGCCCAGGCCTCGCAGCAGGCCTGGATGGTGGTGCTGCTCGGCAGCCTCTACGACGCGGTCGCGCGTTCGGCACGCGACTGGCTCGTGGGCTTCCTCAACCAGCGCGCGCCCGGCAGCCTGGGCGCGCCGCTTTCGAGCCTGCCGCGCGTGCAGGAGACCGTGGGCGAGATCGAGGCGCTGCTGCGCACCAACCGCGTGCTGCTCGATGCGGCCAGCGAGGCCGTCGACAGCGGCCGCACGCCGTCGGCGGTCGACAGCGGGCTGCTCAAGCACAGCGTCACCGGCAACGCGGTGCGCGCCGTCGAGCTCGCGCTGCAGCTCACGGGCAACCATGGCCTCGCGCGCCAGAACCCGCTCGAGCGCCATTACCGCGACGTGCTGTGCAGCCGCATCCACACGCCGCAGAACGATGCGATCCTGGTCGGCGCGGGCAAGCGCGCGCTGCTGTCGACGGGAGCCGCCGCATGACCGACCTGCTGTTTTCCAGGGCATCGCGCCGCCGCTGGCTCCAGCAGGGCGCGGCGCTCTCCATCGCGGCCACGACCTCGTTGCGCGGCTGGGCCCAGCCGCAGACCTCGCTGGTGCTCGGCGACCAGGCCGGCGGCCTGCGCTCGCTGTTCGAGGCCTCGAAGGCGCTCGAGGGCGCGCCCTTCGCCTACCGCTGGGCCAACTTCCAGGGCGCCGCGCCGCTGTTCGAGGCGCAGCGCAGCGCGGCGGTCGACACCGCGATGGCCGGCGACCTGCCGGTGCTCGCCGCGGCCGTCGGCAGGACGCCGCTGAAGATCGTCGCCACGCGCGTGGGCAAGGCCGACTCGCTCGGCATCGTGGTGCAGCCCGATTCGAAGCTGCGCAGCGTGGCCGACCTGCGCGGCCAGACCGTGGTCGTCTCGTCGGCGCGCGGCAGCATCTCGCAGTACCAGCTCTATGGCGCGCTCGAGGAAGCCGGCGTGCGGCGCGACGAGGTCACGGTGAAGTTCGTGCTGCCGACCGATGCGGCGGCAGCCTTCGCCTCGCGCCAGATCGACGCCTGGGCCATCTTCGATCCCTACTACACGATCGCGCTGCAACAGGGCGGGCGCATCCTGCGCGACGGCCGCGGCATCAACACCGCGCTGGGCTTCATCACCGCCAGCGAGCCCTCGCTGGCCGATCCCGCCAAGCGCGCCGCCATCGTGCAGTTCCTCGACCGGCTGGGCCGCGCGGGCGACTGGGCGCTGGCCAATCCCGAGGCCTATGCGCAGGCCTACAGCCAGCTCACGCGGCTGCCGATCGAGTCGGCCCGGCTCATCACCGC
>NZ_JBZAYE010001067.1:0-1554 GCF_058244205.1 Variovorax sp. 20P10.2.4 | reverse complement strand
TCGAAGGCGCGGTCGACCGTCCCGCCGACTACGTCGAGGCCGACCTGGCCGCGCGCGCCGCCCTCACGCAGACGGTGAACTTCAACAGCGGCAGCACGCCGCAGACCCGCACCTACACCGGCACCAGCCTCTGGTCGCTGCTGTCCGACGCGGGCCTGCAGGCCGACGCCACGCGCAAGAACGATCTGCTGAGCCGCCACGTGCTGGCCACCGGCGCCGACGGCTACCGCGTGGTGTTCGCGCTCGGCGAGCTGAGCCCCGACTTCGGCAACAAGCCCGCGATCGTGGCCTATGCCGAAGCCACCGGCGGCAGCTCGGGGCCGCTGGCCGCGGCCGACGGACCGTTCCGCGTCACCGCGCCGGGCGACATCAAGGGCGGGCGCTATGTGTCGCAGCTCGTGCGGCTGCGGGTGCAGCCCTCGGCCGCCACCGCCGCCGGCACGGGCGGCGGCGTGTCGACGAGCTTCGCGGTGTCGGGCGCCGTCAGCACGCCGCTGAGCTTCGACCTCAAGGCGCTGCAGGCGATGGTGCCGGTCACGCAGACCGTGGGCGCCAATGTCTACACCGGCGTGAGCCTGTGGACGCTGCTCAACGGCCTGGGCCTGCGCCTGCCCGCGGGCAAGAACCCCAGCCTGTCGATGTATGCCGTGGCCACCGGCAGCGACGGCTATCGCGCCGCGGTCTCGCTCGGCGAGATCGATCCGGGCTTCGGCAACAAGGGCGCGATCGTCGCCTACGACATGAACGGTGCGGGGCTCGGTGCCAACGGCGTCGCGCGGCTGGTGGTGCCGGGCGAGGTCAAGCAGGGCCGCTCGGTGTCGAACCTGGTCGCGATCGAGGTGTTCGCGGCGGACACGCCCTGAGCTGCGGGTCGACGCGCGGCCGTCTCAGCCGGGCCGGCCGCGCGCGTCCACGTAGGCCCAGGCCTCGAGGCCGGAGGCCAGCCGCACCCGTTCGCGGCGGTAGTCCTCGACCTCGCAGGCATCGGACTGCGCGAGCTCGGCCGGTGTGATCGCGAACACCGCGCCGTCGACGCAATCCTCCGCGCGGCCGGTGGGCGCGATGATCGGATGGTGGCTCTTGCCGCTGGTCGCGAGCACGGCGGGGTCGCGGATCGCGAGCCGCTCCAGGCGGTAGCCGGGCAACTGGTCGAGCTGGCCCGCGAGCAGCCGGCCGAAGGTCGCCAGTTGCACCGATTGGAGCTGCAGCGTGCCGTAGGAGAACAGGCGCTCGGTGGCGCCGTGGTCCGTGCTCATGGCGACGAGCGTCCCGCATCGCCGGCATGCGGCAACAGCTGCTCGCGCGGCGGCGCCCAGGCCGACCAGACCTCGCCGGGCAGCGCATGATCGCGCGCGGGCGGTGCCTCGGCCACGCTGCCGAGGCTCACGAAGCCCGCGAGGAATTCCTCGGGACGCACGCCGAGCTCGCTGGCCAGCACCGGATCGAAGCAGCGCTCGCCGCTCAGCACGATCGCGCCGAAGCCCAGTTGATGCGCGGCATTGAGCAGGTTGCCGAGCGCGGCGCCGGCGGCCAGCCATTGCTCGCGCGCGGGCA
>NZ_JBZAYE010001066.1:0-1561 GCF_058244205.1 Variovorax sp. 20P10.2.4 | reverse complement strand
GGCGCCGAATCCGGCGCCGACGTTCCCGTCCGGAATTCCAGGCTCGACTGCGCGCCCTGAGCGCACGCGTCCGGCCAGCCACTCTCATTGCCGATCACCATGACCACCTTGAACCGCCGCGCCCTGCTGCGCGCCGCCGCGGCCAGCGCCGCCCTCGGGCCCTTCCCGCCCGCCATCCAGCGCGCGCTGGCCATTCCCGCCCACAACGCGACGGGCACGCTCAACGACGTCGAGCACGTCATCATCCTGATGCAGGAGAACCGCTCCTTCGACCACTACTTCGGCACCATGCCCGGCGTGCGCGGCTTCAGCGACCGCTTCACGATCCCGATGGCCTCGGGCCAGCCGGTGTGGCTGCAGCAGGGCGCGGCCGACACGGTGCAGCCCTTCTACCTCGACGCCACCAAGGGCAACGCGCTGCGCGTGGGCGGCGCGCACGACTGGGGCGACCAGCAGGCGGCCTGGGACGGCGGGCGCATGGCGGCCTGGCCGAAGGCCAAGAACACCAAGATCTCGATGGGCCACCTGCGCCAGTCCGACCTGCCGTTCCACTGGGCGCTGGCCGATGCCTTCACGGTCTGCGACGCGTACCACACGTCGATCCACACCGGCACCTTCACCAACCGCATGTTCCTGTGGAGCGGCACCAACGGCGCCAACGTCGTCGGCCGCGCCTGCGTCACCAACGCCAACTGGGGCGGCCTCGGCCCCTCGGGCGACGGCCTGAACTGGACCACCTACCCCGAGCGCCTGCAGGCGGCCGGCGTCAATTGGAAGGTCTACACGCGCCCCGGCAACAACAGCAACAACAACCAGCTGGTCGCCTTCGCGTCCTACCGCGCGGTCGACGAGCAGCTGCGCGCGCAGGGTTCGCCCAACGCGGCCTACGGCCCCGCGATGGAAGCGCTGTCGCCGCTCTACAAGGGCTTCGGCAACACCATGCCCGACGGCGGCTTCCTGCAGGCCGTGGCCGACGACATCGCCGCGGGCACGCTCCCGCAGGTGAGCTGGATCGTCGCGCCCGGCGCCTACAGCGAGCATCCGAGCATGTCGGTGCCGCAGCAGGGCGCCTGGTACATCCAGACCTTGCTCGACATGCTGACCGCCAACCCGGAGGTCTGGAGCAAGACAGTGCTGATCATCAACTTCGACGAGAACGACTGCTTCTTCGACCACGTGCCGCCGCCGGCGCCGCCGTGGCGCAACGCCGACGGCAGCCACGAGGGCAAGTCGACGGTGGACATCGCGAACGAGTACTACACGATGCCGGCGCCGGCCGGCGACTCGAGCCAGCGCACGCCCGACGGCCGCCCCTTCGGCGCCAGCTCGCGGCTGCCGATGCTCGTGATCTCGCCGTGGAGCGTGGGCGGCTGGGTCAACTCGCAGGCCTTCGACCACACCTCGACCCTGCGCTTCCTCGAACAGCGCTTCGGCGTGCGCGAGACCAACATCAGCCCGTGGCGGCGCGCGGTGTTCGGCGACCTGATGTCCTGCTTCGACTTCCGCAACCCCAACGGCGCCCGGCCCGCGCTCGTGCCCGCGCCCACGCGCGCGCAGGCCG
>NZ_JBZAYE010001065.1:0-1561 GCF_058244205.1 Variovorax sp. 20P10.2.4 | reverse complement strand
CCACCTGCTCGAAGCCCGCCGCGAAACCCTTGAGGCTGGCCTCCACCGCCTTGCCCGAGGCGCGGATCGCCTGCTCGCAGGCCTCGCGCGAGAACGGCAGCGCGCCGCTGCCGGCCATGGCGCCGAACATCACGGTGTTGATCACCGTGCCGTGGCGCCAGGCCAGCGCGCGCATGTCGAACAGGTGGCTGTGCCGCGCGAGTTCGCGCGCGGCCTCGCTCACGCGCCGGCCGTCGTAGCGGCCGTCACCCATGGCGGATTTCTCGGCCACCGCGAACTCGCGGTGCGTGGAGGCCACGAGCGTGGTGCGCCGCGGATGCACGAAGCCGCCCTGCAGCACGCGCCCCGCCTCCATCAGTTCGGAGGCGGCGACGATGTCGACGTCGCCCGGGCTCGGCGTCAGCGAGAACACCGGGCGCGCGCCGCCGAGCCGCGCGGCCTCGACCGGGTAGATCTCGATGTAGTAGTTGGTGGCGCCGGTGCGCTGCGCCACGCCGGGTACCGAGGTGCTCTGCACCGGGAAGCCCTGGGCCGTGGCCGCGGCGATCAGCCAGTCGGCCAGCACGCCGCCGCCCTCGCCGCCCATGGCGGCGACCAGCACGGTCACGATGCGCGGTGCGTCTTCGAAGGAATCGTGGTTCATGCCGCCAGTGCCTCCGCGCGGTCGCGCGCCTTGCCGGCCATGAGGCCGATGACGCCGCTGCGCAGCCGGTGCAGCAGGCGCTCCCAGGTGCCGGCGTTCTGCACGATCTCGGCCTTGTAGAACGAGGGGCAGAGGATCGCGGCGTGCGCGTTCTCGCCGCACAGGCCGCAGCCCACGCAGCCCTGGTTGACGGTGGCCACGGGATCGGTGCGCAGCGCGCTCGGGTTGGGCTTGATGGTGAGCGACGGGCAGCCCGACAGCCGGATGCACGAGTGGTCGCCGGTGCAGACGTCGTCGTCGATGCCGAAGCGCGTGCGCACCACGCGCTCGCCGCGCTTGAGCTTCGCGGCCGTGACGGGCTTCATGCGGCGCTGGCGCTCGAGCTGGCATTCGCCGTCGGCGATGATGACCTTGAGGCCGCCCTCCTCGGTGGTCATCGCCTCCTGCAGCGTGTCGCGCATCTCGGCCACGCTGTAGCTGCGCACCTTGCGCACCCAGCCCACGCCCACGCCCTTGAGCGCGGCCTCGATGTCCAAGGTCAGCGGCCTGGCCGCGGGCTGCGTGGGCGACGAGGGAATGGCCTGCGTGCCGGTGGCCGAGGTGTAGCCGTTCTTCAGGATCACGAGCACCGAGTCCTGGCCGTTGTAGACCGCGTTGACCACGCCGCTGGTGAAGCCGTTGTGCCAGAAGCCGCCGTCGCCCATGATGCTGACGACCCGGTTGCCCATCAGCGGCGCGATGCCCGAGGAGCTCGCGAGGCCCAGGCCGTAGCCGAGCACCGTGCTGCCGGTGTTGAACGGCGGCAGGGTGCCGAAGGTGTGGCAGCCGATGTCGGCGCTGACGTGCACGCTGCCGAGTTCCTTCTGCATCAGCTTGATGGCGGCGAACACCGGGCGCTCGGGGCAACCGATGCAGAAG
>NZ_JBZAYE010001064.1:0-1565 GCF_058244205.1 Variovorax sp. 20P10.2.4 | reverse complement strand
GCGGCCGCGCTCAAGCGCGCAGCCCTTCCATGTCGCGGATCAGCTCGCTGGCCGAGATCGGATCGAGCTGGTCCAGCGTCTCGGCGTTCTGCATGTTGCCCCAGCCCGAGGGCTTGCCAACCTGCACCTCGCCGAGCTTCTGCTCGGGGTACTCGTCGACCATGCCGACGATGATGCCGGGGTCGAGGTAGAGCTCGATCACGCGGCTCGGGCCCAGCGGCTTGCTGAAGTACCAGATGCCGCCGCCGTCCTGCGCCTCGCCGCGGCGCCAGCCCTTGTTGACCAGGCCCAGCACGCGGCCGGTGGGCACGGTGGCGTCCTTCCAGCGCTCGAGCTTCTGGCTCTTCTTCTCGTCCTCGGTCAGCACGTAGGTGTCGCGGCCGATCTGCGCGAAGGGCTGCAGCAGCTCGTAGTCGGCGAACACCTGGCCGAAGGCGCCGGCGTCGGTCGGCGAGAGCTCGAGCGCATGCGGCACGCCGATGCGGATGTCCTCGCCCGCGGGCAGTTCGAAAGGATCGTCCTCGGCGGTGCTGAAGCTGCCGTCCTCGGCCACGCGGAAGCACGCCAGCAGTTCGCCGCCGTAGCTGGCCTCGCCCTGCACGCGGTAAACGCCCCAGATCAGCCGCTGCACCAGGTGGCGCACCAGCGGATGCTCGACCAGGAAGGTGCGGAACACCTCGGGCGTCCAGCGCCGGCGCACGCACATCGCGACCTCGAGCCGCAGCAGTTGCTGGCTCGCGATGGTGCGCACGTCCTTCTTGAGCAGCTTGAAGCGTTCGACTGCCTCCTTGCTCTTCTCGGCGTCGTCGGTCTTCTTGGGCTTGGGCAGGTCGGACAGGCGCGCGCCATCGACGCCGTCGGCGCGCTCGCGCACATAGGGCTTGAGCGCCTCGTCGAAACCGACCTTGAAGCTGCGCGGGCCGAAGTCCAGCAGCAGGGTGCCCTGCTCGTCGAGGCCGAGGTCGGGCGCGAGCCGGTCCTCGAGTTCCTCGGTCGAGAGGCCGCGCGCCTCGGCGATCGCATCGATCTTCTCGCGCGCGCGGTCCTGCAGGCCCTTGAACTTCACCTTCTGCGCGATGCCGTTGAGCAGCATCAGCGCCACGTCGGAGCCGATCCCGGCCAGCACGTCGAGGCCGGTGACGGCGCGCGCATGCGCGGCCTCGCCGGGCCAGGCGCGGATGAAGGGCGTGAGCCGGCGCGCCGTGTCGTCGTTGCCGAGGAAGCCGAGCACCGTGAGCGCCCAGCCTTCCTTGCTCGGGCCGCCGGCCTCGAGCCAGGCACTGAAGGCGTCCCAGGCGAAGTCGGCCAGCGACTCGGGCGCGCAGGCTTCCTTGACCACCGCGATGCCGCCGTAGACCTCCTCGTTGGTCGGGAAGGTGAACATCTGGCCCAGGTGGTCGAGCGCCTCGTCGGGCAGTGCCTTGCCGTTGCGCAGCACCGGCCGGCGCCAGCCGCGCGGCTGCCAGAACTCGGGCAGCTTGGCGCGCTTGGTGGGGAAGCGGTCGAGCGGGCTTTCCTCGAGCACGGCGCGCAGCGCCTGCACCGCCTCGTCCTTGCCGTAGCGG
>NZ_JBZAYE010001063.1:0-1566 GCF_058244205.1 Variovorax sp. 20P10.2.4 | reverse complement strand
CGCCACGGCGATGCCGGGGTCGCTGAAGCAGGCCAGCACGAAGGCATCGGCCTCGGCGGCATGCGCTGCCACGTCGTCGGCAGCGAGGCGCGCGCCCAGCTCGAAGTCGTCCTGCGTGACGATGCCCGGCGGGCCCTCGTGCGCCGTGACGCAATCGAAGTCGCATTGCGCGGGTGGCACGGTGGCGCGGAAGGCGCGTGCCACGGCCTCGGTCACCGAGACGCTGCTGTTCGGGTTCAGCACGCGCACGCGCGGCGGGGTGGCGGTGGTGTTCATGCCTTCTCCTCGCCGAGGCCGATCAGCGCCTTCAGCACATGGCCATGCGGGCGCTGCGCGGGCGCCACGGGTGCACGGCGCCTGAGGTCCGGCGCGCCGCGGCGCAGGTACTGGCCGCTGCCGCGCTCGGCATGCAGCGCGCCGTCCTCGATCACCACGCGGCCGCGGCTCACGACCACCTCGGGCCAGCCCTGGATGGTCCGGCCCTCATAGGGCGTGTAGCCGGCGTTGTCGTGCAGCATGGCGGCGCTGATGGTGGTCTCGCGCTCGGCGTTCCACACCGCGATGTCGGCGTCGGCGCCCAGCGCGATCGCGCCCTTGCGCGGCGCCAGGCCGTAGAGCCGGGCATGGTTGGTGGCGGTGAGCGCCACGAACTGGTGGATGTCGATGCGCCCCTTGAGGAAACCTTCGCTGAACAGCAGCGGCAGGCGCAGCTCGATGCCGGGCACGCCGTTGGCCATTTCCTTGAAGGTGGTGGCATCGCCCTTGGGCAGCTTGCCGGTCTCGTCGAAGCGGTAGGGCGCGTGGTCCGACGAATAGGTGGCCAGGGTGCCGTCGATCAGGCCGCGCCAGATGGCTTCCTGTGCATCGGCATCGCGCGCGGGCGGCGAGCAGCAGAACATCGCGCCCTCGAGGCCCGGGCGGTCCATGTCGTCCGCCGTCAGGAACAGGTACTGCGGGCAGCTCTCGGCCAGCACGTTGGCGCCCAGGGTCTGGGCCTGGCGGATCACCTCCACGGTGTCGCGTCCGGCCACGTGCACCAGCAGCAGCGGCACGTCGACCAGCCGCGCCAGCGCGATGGCGCGGTAAGCGGCCTCGGTCTCGGCCAGCGGGTCGTGCGCCACGCCATGGAACTTGGGCGCGGTGTGGCCACGGTCGATCAGGCGCTGCGCGATCCAGCGGATCATGTCGTTGTTCTCGGCATGCACCATCACCAGCGCGCCCTCGGCCCGCGCCAGCGCGAGCACCTCGAGCAACTGGTAGTCCTCGAGCTTCATGCGGTCGTAGGTCATGTAGACCTTGAGCGAGGTGATGCCGTCGCGGATGGCGGCGGGCAGGTCGGTCGAGAGCGTGGCGTCGTCGGGGTTGGCCAGGATCAGGTGGAAGCCGTAGTCGATCACCGCCTTCTCGGCCGCGCGCCGGCTGTAGTCGGCCAGCACCTCGGGCACCGACATCTCGCGGTGCTGGGCCGCGAAGGGCAGGATGGTGGTGGTGCCGCCGAAAGCGGCCGACACGGTGGCGGAGTAGAAGTCGTCGGCGCACATCATGCCCATGCCCGAGCGCTGCTCG
>NZ_JBZAYE010001062.1:0-1566 GCF_058244205.1 Variovorax sp. 20P10.2.4 | reverse complement strand
CGCGGCCTGCGCCGACTGCCGCACGATCTGCTGCAGGTCGGCCGGCAGCGCGAGGAACTTCGCGCGGCCGATGAACAGGTGCATCGCCACGTCGGGCTCGTGCCAGGGCGCGACGTAGTGCGGCGCATAGCGCGCGAGCGGCAGCGTCGCGTCGATCGCGGGGCCGACCACGTCGGCCGCGTCGATGCGGCCCTCGGCGAAGGCCGGCACGATCTGCCCCAGCGGCAGGTTCACCGGCACCGCACCCACGCGCGCCAGCACGCGGCCCGGAAAGCCCGCGATGCGCACGCGCACGCCGCGCAGGTCCTCGGGCGTGCGCAAAGGCTTCGCGAACCAGCCGCCCATCTGGATGCCGGTGTGGCCCGCCGTCAGCGGCAGCACGTCCAGCGGCGCCAGCACCGCCTCGAACAGCGCCTGGCCACCACCCTCGTTGAGCCAGCCTTCCTGCTCGACCGGCAGCAGGCCGAAGGGCACGGCGGTGAAGAAGTCGATCGCGGGCACCTCGGCGGCGTAGTACTGCGCCGTGGTGTGAACGAGGTCGAACTCCCCAGCGCGCAGCGCCTGCAGCAGGCCCGCGGGCTTGCCATGGCGCGCGGGATCGATGGTCTCGATGCGCAGGCGCCCGCCCGAGGCGGCATTCACGGTGTCGGCGAAGTCGAGCGCGGCTTCGTGCAGCAGCGGCAGGCTGGTGGGCCACGAGGTGCCCATGCGCCACACGATGGGCTGTGTGCCCGGTGGCGCGGCGGCCGGTGCCGCGCAGCCGGCGAGCGACAGGGCGAGCGCGCACGGCAGCAGGAGCGCGGCCAGGCCGCGGCGCAGGAGAGCGAAGTTCCCGGGCATGGCCGTCACTCCGCCACGATCCGCTTGTCCGCGGCCAGCTTGCTCCAGCGCGCGATCTCGGCCTTCAGGTAGTCCTGCGCCTGGGCCGGCGTGCCGCCCGCGACGTCGGTGCCCAGCGCCGCGAGCTTGTCGCGCACCTCGGGCGACTGCAGCGTGCGGTTCATCGCATCGGCCAGCGCATCGACCACCGGCTTGGGCAGGCCGGCCGGACCCATCAGCATGTACCAGGCGCCGATCTCGTAGTCGGGCACGCCGGCCTCGATCACCGTCGGCACCTCGGGCAGGCTGGCCGCGCGCTGGCGCGAGGTGACCGCGAGCGCGCGCAGCTTGCCGGCCTTCACCTGCTGCAGCACGGTAGGCACGGTGTCGAAGTTCACGTCGACCTGGCCCGCGATCAGGTCGGCCAGCGCCGCGCCGCTGCCCTTGTAGGGCACGTGCGTCATGGTGGTTCGCGTGGCCTGCTGGAACAGCTCGGCCGCGAAGTGCTGCTGCGTGCCCGCGCCCGAGGAGGCGTAGTTGACGCCGCCCGGCTTGGTCTTCGCGAAGGCGATGAATTCCTGCAGCGTCTTCGCGGGCAGGCTCGCGGGCACGGTCACCACCTGCGGCACGCTGCCGATCAGCGTGATGGCGGTGAAGTCGCGCGCCGCCGCGTAGGGCAGCTTCGGCATGATCGCCGGCACCATCGCGTTCGAGCTCACGTGGCCCAGCAGCAGCGTGTAGCCGTCG
>NZ_JBZAYE010001061.1:0-1567 GCF_058244205.1 Variovorax sp. 20P10.2.4 | reverse complement strand
AGCCGCGGATGCGCCGCACGATCTCGGCGCTGCGCCGCGCCTGCGCCATGGTCTCGTCGAGGCTGCTGGCCAGCAACGCCTGGTTGCCCTGTTCGGCGAAGGCCTTGGCCGCGCCCGCGAAGCTGCTCAGCGCCATCAGCGGCTGGTTGAGCTCGTGCGCCAGCGTGGAGGCCATCTCGCCCAGGCTCGCGAGCCGCTGCGCATGCTGCAGCTGCTCGTCGTTCTGGCGCTGGCGCAGCTCGGCGCGCTTCTGCTCGGTGATGTCGACCACCGAGCTCATCCAGCCCGCGTGGCCGCCGTCGGCATCGATCAGCGGCGCGGTGTAGACCATGGTGATGACCTCGCGGCCGTCGCGATGGCGCAGCCGCGATTCGAAGCCCGACAGCGCGGGCTGGCCGCTCATCATGGCGTCGTAGTGGTGCCAGTGGCGCGGCACCTCGTCGGGATGCCAGTAGGGGTAGGGCGGCAGCTTGCCGAGCAGCTCGTCGGCGCCGTAGCCGGTCATCTCGCAGAAGGCCGGGTTGACGTAGGTGATGCGGCCCTCGAGGTCGCGCGCGCGCATGCCGACCAGCAGCGAATCCTCCATCGCCTTGCGGAAGGCATGGGCCTCGTCGAGCTCGTGGGTGCGCTCGCGCACGCGCAGCTCCAGCTCGCGCCGCGCGTCGCGCTGCTCGGCGAAGCGGCGTTCGCGCAGCCGCCAGTAGAGGCCGCCCAGCAGCAGCACGCCGGCACCCAGCAGGCCCAGCATCCAGGTGCGCTCGCGGGCGCGCGTGACCTCGGCATGGTCGACCATCACCGTGAGGGTCCAGCCCAGGTCGGGCAGCGGCTCGTCGATCGCGAGGAAGCTGCGCGGCTTGCCGCCGAGCGCGGTGCGCACCAGGTAGCCGGGCTCGCCGTCGCCGCGCTGGGTCTTCCAGGGCAGCGCGGGGAAGCTGGCGCGCGCGCCGTACTGCTGGTCGCGCCGCAGCCGCTCGAGCTGCACCGCGTCGAGCGGGCGCGTGGCCTGGTACATCCACGCGGGCACCGAGCTCAGGAACACGATGCCGCGCGCGTCGGTCAAGAGGATCGGGTCGCGTACGAAGGTCCAGGCCTCCTGCAGCGCGCGCAGGCTGACCTTGACCGTCACCACGCCGATCACCGCGCCCGCGTCCGAGCGCACCGGCGCCGAGATGAACAGCCCCGGTTCGCCGGTGGTCTGGCCCACGCCGTAGAACAGGCCGCTGCGGCCCGCGCGCGCATCGATGAAGTAGGGCCGGTTGGCATAGGACTCGCCGACGAAGCTCTGCGGCGTGGCCCAGTTGCTGGCCGCGAGCGTGAGGCCCTGCGGGTCGATCAGGTAGAGCGCGTCGGAACCGGCCTGCCGGTTCACCTCCTCGATGTAGAGGTTGGCGCGCTGCTTCACGGCCGCGTCGTCGGGGTGCGCGAGCGCGGCCAGCACCTCGGGATGCAGCGCCGCGGTGAACGGCAGGTAGCTGTACTTGCCGGCCGAGTCGCGCAGGCCCAGCACGTGCACTTCCATCGCGCGGCGGATCGAGTCGGCCTGGAAGCTGGCCTCGCGCGCGGCCGC
>NZ_JBZAYE010001060.1:0-1574 GCF_058244205.1 Variovorax sp. 20P10.2.4 | reverse complement strand
GACCACGTAGTCGGCCGAGCCCTCGGCCAGCATCTCGAAGCACTCGGGCAGGTTGTCGGAGTTGACGCTGAACTTGGCGCTCCGGAAGTCGTTGTGCAGCCGCGGCACCCAGTCCGGGAAGAACACGGCCGACATGATGTGCGGCGCCGCGAAGCGGATGCGCAGTTGCCGGTCCTCGCCATCGGCCTTGATGGACTTGCGCAGCCCCTCCAGCGCATAGACCACCTCGGAGGAGATCGCCTGCAGCCGCTCGCCGGGCTGCGTGAGCTCGAGCGCCGCGGTGCGCCGGTCGAACAGCGGCGCGCCGATCCACTGCTCGAGGCCCTGGATGCGCCGGCTCAGCCCCGACACCGACACATGGCAGCGCTCGGCGGCGCGGCTGAAGCTGCGCGTCTGGCACAGGACCAGGAAATCCTTCAGGCTGACCAGGTCGATCATTTGCGGTTTCCTCAAAAGTTGGCGGCCACCCGAGTCTACTTTCGCTCGGCTGTAGCCTGGGCACTCCGGCATCCCGATCCTTTGCGGCTTTCGCAAAACACGAAGCCCGATCGGCAACCCACTCGAGGCCCTTGCGCCCAAGAATTCCGGCACCCCGAACCCTTGCTGGAATCCAGATGCCGCCCTCCACCCCCCAACGCCTTCGCGGCGTGCTCGCCCCGGTCCTCACCCCCTTCGACGCCGCGCTGAAGCCCGACGCCGCGCGCTTCCTGCGGCTGTGCCGCTGGCTGGTGGCGCAGGACTGCGGGCTCGCGATGTTCGGCACCAACTCCGAGGGCAACTCGCTCTCGGTCGACGAGCGCATCGAGCTGCTGCGGCAGGCCGTGGCCGCGGGCGTACCGGCCGCGCGCATGCTGCCGGGCACCGGCAGCTGCTCGCTGGCCGACGCGGTGCGGCTCACGCGCTGCGCGGTCGACCACGGCTGCGCCGGGGTGCTGGCGCTGCCGCCCTTCTATTACAAGAGCGTCACCGACGACGGGCTGTTCGCCTTCTTCAGCGAGGTGATCGAGCGGGTCGGCGACAGCGGCCTGCGGCTGTACCTTTATCACATCCCGCCGGTGGCGCAGGTGGGCTTCTCCCACGCGCTGGTCGAGCGCCTGCTGAAGCGCTACCCGAGCACGGTCGCCGGCATGAAGGACACCGGCGGCGACTGGGACTACACCGCGCGCACCATCGCGCAGTTCGGCCCCGCGGGCTTCGACGTCTTCGCGGGCACCGAGACCCTCCTGCTCGACACCCTGCGCCACGGCGGCGCGGGCTGCATCTCGGCCACCGCGAACGTCAATCCCCGCGCCATCGTGCGCCTGTTCGACACGTGGCACGACGCGGATGCCGATGCGCGGCAGGCGGCGCTCAATGCGGTGCGCGCGAAGTTCGCGGCCCATCCGCTGATTCCCGCCATGAAGTCGGCCATCGCGATGGCCACGGGCGATGCGCAATGGGCGCGCGTGCGGCCGCCGCTCGAGGCGCTCGATGCGCAGCGGCAGGAGTCGCTGCGGCAGGCGCTGCGCGACCAGGCCTTCGATCTCGCCGCACTCGACGTCGATGCCAGCGATCGCCACTGAGCCGGGCGCGGC
>NZ_JBZAYE010000106.1:0-16922 GCF_058244205.1 Variovorax sp. 20P10.2.4 | reverse complement strand
CGATGCCGCGCAGTGCCTCGGCCAGCTCGCGCGCGCCCTTGCGTGCGAGGGCGCTGGCGGGCAGCACGACGAGTGGCGCGCCGTCGTCCGGGGTTCGGTTCGCGCGCGGCGACATGCCGGGCAGCACCCACTTGAGCCGCTCGAGCGTGGCTTGCGGCGCCGCGCTGGCCATCGTGGCCGCAACCGCCGCATGCGGCGTGATCACCACCGCGGCACGTGCCAACGCCTGGGCTTCGGCGCGCACCATCGACGGCACGGCGCGGAAGTCGCGCAGCGTGGTGTCGTCGGGCCAGCGCGCCGCGGCCGCATCGAGACGTGCCTCGATCTCGGCCATCGGCAGCGCACCGGCCAGCACGGTGAGCGCGCGTCCGTCGAGCGCGCCGAGGCGCTGCAGATGCGGCAGCAGCGCCTGGTCGACCACCAGTTGCGTGTGTTCGGACAGCAGCCGTGTCGCGAAGGCCTGCGCGAGCCAGCGCTGCGCATCGATCACGCTGGCCTGCCGTCGCCCGCCTTCCTGGCGCGCCCACAGGCGGCGCCACAACGCACCGCGAACGCTGGCCAGCCAGGGGCGGTGCACGGGCGAATTGCCGCCGCGCCAATCCGTCATCGGCCGCCAGAACGCCAGCCGCACGGGCGCGCGCTGCAGGCGATCGGCCTCGGCATGATGGGCCTCGAGGTAGCGCGCGAATTCGGGCGTCCACGCGTCGAGCAGCACGGCGGTCCGCCCCTGAGCCGCGGCCGGCAACGCGGGCCGGTGACGGAAGCAATCGTTGCGGTCGCAGCTCAGGCAGCCGCGCGCCACGGGCGGCGATGGCGCATCGGCGCCCACATCGTGCGGCGCACGCCACATCACGCGCGGCGCGACCCGCGGCGCATGCGCGCGGATACGCAGCACCAGCTCGGTGGCCGTGAGCTCGACCTCGAGCCGCCACGCATGGCGCGCGCGCAGCTTGAGGTCGACATAGTTCCAGAACACGGTCGCGTCCACTGCATCGTCGGGCGCGGCCGCGGCCTGTTCGATGCGCGCGGTGTGGGCATGGCGCTCGACCAGCTCGAGCCCCGCGCGGGCGCCGACCGTGGCCAGTGCATTCGAGAGCTGACAGAGCCCGCCCGCCAGCGTCGGCACCACGCAGCCGCCGCGCAGTTCGCGGCCCTGCACGAAGCCGCGCCAGGCGCTGGGACGGCCCAGTTGGCACCAGAAGCTCAGCACCTCGCCCGCGGGCACCTCGATGGCATCGAAGGCGCCGCGCGCCACGCGCAGGTTCTGCACCTTGCCGGCGACCAGCGCGAATTCGTCGTCGCGGCCATCGGTCCACAGCGGGCTGCTGAACCGCGCCAGCACCGGCGCGTCGGCCAGCGCATCGGCCACGGGCCAGCGCCGCGCGGAAGGACGCAAGGTCTCGCGCAACCCATGCGCGGTGGCCAGCAACCGGGAGCGCAGCCAGAAATCGATCGCATCGATGCGGCGCGGCGGCTGCCAGGCCTGCACGCTCACGCCGATGGGCCTCGCTTGCGCCACTGGCCGAGGTCGACCTCGATGCGTTCGTCGATGTTGCCGCTCCAGTGCACGACGAAGCCGACGCCCTGGAGCAGCGTGGCAATGCGCTGCCCGACCGCGACGGTGTTGGCCTCGCGCCGCGCGATCTCGGGGATCAGGCCGCCGCTGAAGGCCAGGTGCAGCCGGCCGGTGCGCACCGCGCGCTCGAGGTCCTGCGCGTGATAGAAGCAGCAGCCCACGATGCCCGAGGCGTCGCGGCCCGCGGCACGCCAGGCTTCGCGCACATCGTCCTGGCCGTCGGCCAGCGTGTTGCCCGCGCGATGCAGCGCGATGATCTTCTCTTCGCGCAGCTGCGCGAACGCGGTCTCGAGGCGGTCGTATTCGGTCTGCGCGGGCCACTCGGCCTCGGCCACGTGCTTGGCGGCGCAGGCGCGCGCGGTCTCGGCCTTGACCCAGGCCCGGTCATCGGAAGTCAGCTCGTCGGGATCGAGGTACTCGTCGGTGATCATCCATTCGACGTCGGCGTCGTGATGAAAGCCTGACCACACGAGATCGTGGATCCTTTGTCGCGTGTCTTCGGTGTCGAGAGTGAGGGCCATGCGTAATGGGTCAGCCGCGCTCGGCGGCGAGGGTCGTGCTTGCTTTTGTCGTGGCAGAAGCGCCCGTACATTTTCGCGTGCCCGCACCACAATGGCGCTGTAGGCCGAAAGCATGACGTTGTGCGGTCCATCGAGCCGCGAGCAACATCATCGATCATGCATTGCAGCATGGCAATGCGCCATTCGGCGGACGGTGACTCGTGCGATCGGCCGAATGGGAGGATGAAGCGCACCGCGGCGGTGCAACGTTGCAGTGGCTTGCTGCGGTGCGCCAGCGACCGCGCGGGTTCGCGCGCGACGCATGGAAGCCGAAAGCGCTCGATGCGCCTCCTGCAGGTCTGTGCGATTTGCGCGACAGACCCGGCTTCTTGGCCGCATCGACCGCGAAGCACGCGGCATCGGCCGTTAATGCTTTGGATTAACCACCTTCAAGCGAAAGGCCGGCCCCTGCTTTCGCAAGGGCCGGCCTCCGGGTGGCTAAACCTCTCGACTCACCGCGGGGGCGAGCCCCGCGATGCGACCGAGTTCTGGGTGCCGATTACAGCGGCAGCGCGTCGCCGCGAGCAGCAGCGCGGGCTTGTGCACGCACCGCATTGCGGTCCACGGTGCTGGCGATCAGCGGGGCCACGCCCGACGAAGCGCCTTCGGCATACGGGTCGGCGCTGTGCGCGGCAGCAACGGCTTCGGCACGCACGGTGGCCAGGTTGGTCTGCGACACGATCACTTGGGCCGGGCCGGCGTTGGCGCCTTCGGCATAGGGATCGGCGCTGCGGGCGGCGATGACGGCTTGGCCGGCGACTTCGGCGCGGCTGGCGGCCGAGGTCAGGGGATGCACGCCCTCATAGGTTTCTGCATGGGCTGCACCGGCAGCGGCCAGCAGGGAGAGGGCAACGGCGGAGAGGAGCTTCGAGGCGTTCATTTGAGTATTCCTTCAATTCTTGTGACTTGACTTTGGATGATTCGAACCGGTCTTGGGGGGCGCCGTCCGTTAAGGGGGCGGCCACCTCGCTAGTGCCTGTTCACCCAGATCAGTCGCTGCCTTCTACTTGTCTTGGAGCCGGCGGCTGGTCCGTGAGATGAATTGTGCGCCTCGAACCTAGGTAAAAACCCTAGGCAAATGGAACCGCGGCGTTCACGAGAAGGAAACAATCAATCGCCTCCGTCCGACATGGAGGGCCATTCCGCCTGGGGATAGAGTCGCCGCCATGCAGGCGCCTGACCCCACCCTTTCTCTCTCGCCATGGGGCGAGGCTGACCAGGTCTGGGCCCGGCTCGCGGGCGGCTGGACCTTCGAACGCACGATCGAGGGCCAAGCCTCGATGCACGGCACGGCCGTCTTCCGCCCCGCGCCGGGCGCGGCGCACGCCACCCTGCACTACCGCGAGGAGGGCCGGCTGCGCCTGCTCGACGGCCGCGCCTTCGATGCGCATCGCGAGTATCTGTACCAAGGCCGTCCCGGCGGCTTCGCGGTGCTGTTCGCCGAACAGCCGCCCCGCCTGTTCCACGAGATCGCGCTGCAACCGGGCGATGACGAGGCCAGCGCCTGGATTGGCACCGCCGCGCACCTGTGCGCCGCCGACCTCTACGACAGCCTCTACCGCTTCCTGGCCGACGGCAGCTTCACGCTGCGCCACACCGTGCGCGGCCCGCGCAAGGACTACGTGAGCCTCACGCGCTTCCGCGCCACCACCTGATCAGCGCCCGAGCCGCGCCGCGAGCGCATCGGCCACGCGCTCCGCGGTCTGCAGCGTGCGGATGGTCAGTGGCGCCAGCAGCCGCAGCCCGCCGCCGCGGCCGGCGCGCGCGCGATGCGCGTCGTCGAGCCGCTGCCACTGCACATAGAAGTTCTCGGCGAAACGCAGCGTGAGTCCGAGGCCGAGCGCGATGCGGTCGGTGGGCACGCCCAGGCGGCGCAGCGGATGCAGCACCGTCTCGAGCACCGCGAGCAGGTCCTCGAAGCGCGTGGTCAGCGTGAGCATCAGCGCGAGCACCGCGGCGGTGGCGATGCGCAGCGCGCTCGCCACGCCGAGCAAGGTGGTGCCGAGCAGCGCATGGAAGCCGACGATGAGCGCGCAGGCGATCGCGATGCCGAACAGCGTGCGCACCCGGTTCCACGCGGGCCGCCCGAGCGAGGCGAACAGCGCGAGCGCCAGCCCGCAGGCCGCGCCCAGCACCGCCGGCCGGTCCGTCAGCACGAGCGCGGTGCCGCCGGCCGACAGCAGCGCGAGCTTGAGCCACGCCGGCACCGCGTGCATCCAGGTGCGGCGATCGAGGTAGAGGCTACGCATGCGTCAGGTCCATCGCCGCGCGGCGGCGCACGTCCTGCGCATAGGCCTCGCAGACCTCGCGGCCCGGGCCGTCGGCCTGCACCCGGCCCTGCGCCAGCCACAGCACGCGCTCGAAGTCGTGCACGTGTTCGAGCACATGCGTCGACACCAGCACCTGCTGGTCGCTCGCGGCGAGCTGCGCCGACAGCCGGGCCTGGCTC
Source organism: Variovorax sp. 20P10.2.4 (assembly GCF_058244205.1). NCBI lineage: Bacteria > Pseudomonadati > Pseudomonadota > Betaproteobacteria > Burkholderiales > Comamonadaceae > Variovorax > Variovorax sp. 20P10.2.4. The sequence continues at coordinate 12,337 of NZ_JBZAYE010000106.1, read as the reverse complement.
AGCAGGTCGAGGCTCGCGAACGGTTCGTCGAGCAGCAGGGTGGCAGGCCGGCTGATTAGCAATGCGAGCAGGCACACCTGCTGGCGCTGGCCCTGGCTCAGTTCGCCGATGGCGCGCTCGGCCCAGGCCGCGAGGTCGCGCCGCGCGAGGAAGTCGCGCGCCTGCCGGCGTGCCTCGCCACGCGATTCGCCGCGCGCCGTGAGGCTGAAGGCCAGCTCCTCGGCCACGGTCGGAAAGATGATCTGGTCGTCGGGGTTCTGGAACATCAGGCCGACGTGCTGCGAGAGCTGGCGGCGATCGGCCACCGTATCGCAGCCATGCACGCGCACCCGGCCTTCGCCCGGCTGCTCCAGCCCGCTGATCAGCCGGAACAGGCTGCTCTTGCCGGCGCCGTTGTCGCCGATGACGCCGATGCGCGCATCGCGCAGCTCGAGCGAGAGGCCATCGAACACGCGCTGTGCGCCGCGCTCCAGCACGACGGATTCGAGACGGATGCCGTGGTCGGCGGAGGAGGGGTCGGTGTGCGGCGGCAAGGGGCCGTCACTGTACCCGACGGCTCATGCCCCCGAAGGGCGCTCGGCCCGCACCAGCGGCAGCCACAGCAGGAAGCGCGTGCCCGCGGCATCCGACTCCCACGCCACGTGGCCCTGCACCGCGAGCGCGCGGCGCTGCATGTTCTGCAGGCCGCGGCCCCGGCCGCCGGTCAGGGCCTGCTCGACGTCGAAGCCCTGACCGTTGTCCTCGATGCGCACCCACACGTGCGCGGCATCCGTGCCGGTCGCCACGCGGATGGTGGTGGCGCGCGTGTGGCGCAGGATGTTGGAGATGCTTTCCTGCACGATGCGCAGCACGTGCAGCGCGCTCGACGGATCGAGCCACGGCAGCGGCGGGATCTCCTGCACCTCCCAGGTCAGCGACACGCCCATGCCCTCGAGCCGCGGGCCGAGCCGGTAGCGCAAGGTGGCGAGCAGCAGCAGCAGGTCGGCATCGATCGGTTCCATCGAATCGATGGTGAGCTTCAGGTCGTCGAGGCAGCCCTGGAGGATCTGCGACACCTTCTGGTCGCTGAGCCGGCCCTCTTCCACCGAGCGGATCGCGCTGATCAGCGACGAGCCCAGCCCGTCGTGCATGTCCTGCATCAGCCGCTGGCGCTCGTCGCTGATGGTCTTCTGCCGCTCGACCTCGCGCAGCCGGCGATGGCTCAGGTCGAGTTCGCTCTCGCGCGCCTGCAGCCGCTGCGCGAGACTGGCGTTGACGCGCTCCACCTCGCCGATCGCGTGCACGTAGCGCCGGTACAGCAGGATGCCGAAGACGCTGAAGGTGACGGCATTCGCATAGGCGCCCAGGTACCAGCCCTCTGGGCTCACGATGTTGTTCTGCACCATCCAGTCGGTGGCACCCAGCAGCACGCATGCGCCGATGCCGGCCGCCACCAGCCGCCCCTCGGGCGATCGGCGCCAGGCGCTGATGCCGCCCACCAGCCCGACCACCGTGCCCATGGCCGCCGCCACCAGGTAGATCAGCGGCGTGACCTGCGGCGTGTTCGGCAGCAGCGCGATGCCGGGCAGGGTCAGCACGCTGACGAGCAGCGTGATCGTCGTCACGGCCCAGGTCAGCAGCGTGAGCGGCCGGTCGTGCAGCTGCCGCAGCGCGAAGTGCACCACCGCCACCAGCCAGAACAGCGCATTGACCGTGAGCCAGGCGAACCAGTCGTTGGCGATCGGCAGCGACACGTAGAAGTGCAGCCCGCGCAGGTACGAGGTGGTCGCGAGGTTGAAGAACAGCAGGTAGCCGGTCTCGTGCCGGCGCCACAACCACACGAACAGCGCGAACACGCCCACCGCCATGAAGGCCGCGCTCAGCATCGCGGGCAGTTCCTGCTGCAGCCACTGGCGCATCTGGTAGCGGCCCTTGAGCGCATCGGCCGGCCCCAGCCACAGCGAGGCGATGCCGACCTGCGCGGCGCGCGTGTGCTCGAGCCGGATCAGGATCTCGGCCGGCCGCGCGGCCGAGCCGTCGTCGCGCTGCTCGAACACCACCCACAGCGGCGTGCGGGTGCTGTTCCACAGCGGCCCCAGCTCCTGCGCGCGATGCACCAGCCGGCCATCGGCATAGACCGCGATCGTGCCGTCGGTCTTCACGCGCGCGCCGTACAACGCCAGCGGTCCGCGCAGGCCGGGATGGGGCGGCACCTTCAGCCGCAGCCAGGTGGTGCGCGTCTCCTTGCCCGGGTTCGAGATCGTGTTGGCGTCGGCCTGGGCCAACAGCGCGATCGGCAGTGCCAGCGGCAGCTCGACCGGCTGCCAGGCATCGGGCAGCGACTGGCTGCCGAAGATCAGCGGTGGCGCCATGAAACCGTTCGCGCGCTGCACCTGCCAGTCGGCCCGCGTGATGTGCTGCGTCGCGCCCGGCGGGTACTTGCTGCCGGCGTTGTCGCCGAAGAAGGCCCCCATGGCCACCAGCAGCGCCACCGACAGCACGAACACCAGGCAGGCGATCGGCGACGGCAGGCGCGCCCTCGCCCGGGCCAGGGGCCCCTCGCCTTCACGGCGGATGTCGGTGGAAGCGGTTTTGAAGAACAAGGCGCGCCGGGTGCGGAGGATTCGGCGCGAATTGTCGGGCAGAGCCCTGGCGCCGCGCCATGCCGGCGGGGCAAGAGGCGCGTTTGCCCTACATCCGCGCGTTGCGCGGGCCGTCAGTGCATTTCGACGAACGCCCGGATCGCCCCGACGATGCCCGCCGCATCGAGGCCCTGCAACGCGAGCAGTTCGCTTCGGTCCCCATGCCCGATGAAGACGTCGGGCAGGCCCAGGCGCAGCACCCGCACAGGCAGCCCCTCCATCGCGATGCGCTCCGCGCAGGCCGCGCCCGCGCCGCCGATGGCCGAGGCCTCCTCGAGCGTGACGAGCACCTCGTGCGTCGCGGCCAGGTCGAGCAGCAGGTCCTCGTCCAGCGGCTTGACGAAGCGCATGTTGGCGACGGTCGCGTCGAGCGCTTCGGCGGCGTCCATCGCGGCGTGGAGCAAGGGGCCGAAGGCGAGCAGCGCGACCCTGGCGGGCTTGTTTCTCGTCGACCTGCGCACGACCACGCCGCGGCCGATCGCCAGGGGCTGGTCCGTGCGAACGCTGTCGTCCGCGGGCACGACGGCCCTCGGGTAGCGCACCGCCGATGGCCCGTCGTGGCCCAGCCCCAGCGCGAGCATCCGCCGGCACTCGTGCCCGTCGGCCGGCGTCATCAGCAGCAGGTTCGGAATGCAGCGCAGCGCTGCGACATCGAAGGCGCCCAGGTGCGTGGCGCCGTCGCCGCCCGCGATCCCCGCGCGGTCGATCGCGAACAGCACCGGCAGGTTCTGCAGGCAGACGTCGTGGATGAGCTGGTCGTAGCCGCGCTGGAGGAAGGTCGAGTAGATCGCCACGATCGGCCGCATGCCGGCCGCCGCGAGCCCCGCGGCCAGCGTCACCGCATGCTGCTCCGCGATGGCGGCATCCACGAAGCGCGAGGGAAACCGCCGCTCGAAATCGACCAGGCAGGAGCCCTCGCGCATCGCGGGCGTGATCGCGACGACCGCGGGATCGTTTGCCGCGGCATCGCAGACCCATTCGCCGAAGACCTGGCTGAAGGTCGGGCGGCTCGCCGCCTTGGCGACCACGCCCACGGCGAGATCGAAGGGGCCGGGGCCGTGGTAGGTGGTCGGGTCCGCCTCGGCCGGTGCGTAGCCCCGGCCCTTTTGCGTGACGACGTGGATGACCTGCGGCGCGCGCGATCGCTTCGCGGCGTGGAACGCGGCCACGAGCGCCTCGACATCGTGGCCGTCGATGGGACCGGTGTAGCGCAGGCCGAGCAGCTCGAACAACGAGCGGTGATCTCCTCGAGCGGAAGCGCCGCGCTCGACCAGCCCGCGCAGATGCCGGTGCAGCGCGCCCAGCGCGGGCGAGATCGACATCCCGTTGTCGTTGAGCACCACGACGAGCGGCAGGGTCGCGAAGCTGCCCGCATGGTTGAGCGCCTCGAAAGTCATGCCCGCCGACAGCGCGCCGTCGCCGACGATCGCGACGGCATGCCGGCCATCGTCGCGCATGCCCATCGCCAGGCCCAGCGCCGCCGAGACGGCCGTGCCTGCATGGCCGGCACCGAAGGGGTCGTAGGGCGATTCGTCCCTCGACGTGAAACCCGACAGGCCACCCACCTTGCGCAGGGTGCCCATGGCCGGGCCGCGGCCCGTGAGGATCTTGTGCGCATAGCACTGGTGGCCGACGTCCCATACCAGCGCATCGCGTGGCGTGTCGAAGGCGTGGTGCAAGGCGAGCGTGAGCTCGACCACGCCGAGGTTCGAGGCGAGATGGCCGCCCGTTCGCGACACGCTGCGCAGCAGCGCGCGTCGGAGATCGGTGGCCACTTCGACGAGGTCCGCGGGATCGAGGTCGCGCAACTGCGCGGGCGTGGGAAAGCTGGATGACGGGTCGGAGGGCGGCATGGATGCCTTTGGGTTCTCGAGGGGTTGTCTTCGGCCCCGGCGGGCGCCATGGGCATGGGCACGGACCTGCCACATCGATAGTTGCTATCGCATGTAGATAGGTCCGCCGTGATCGAGGTCATGGCGGCGAATCATGGCCAGTTCAGCCTTCTTCAGCTCGCGCATCGCCTCGATCCACGCCAGGCAGGTTACAGCACAACTGATTGCATTTGCAATCAACTGGGGATACATTGCCTTTGCGCATTGCACGATTCATATCCACATAATGAAATTTAGTGAGATGCGAACGACGTTCGAACAACGAACCGCACAACGAAGGAGCAACGAATGAACGACTTGGCGAGCGCGGACGACATCGATCCGCAAGAGACACGCGAATGGCTCGACGCCATGCGCGCCGTGGTGATCCACGAAGGCCGCGACCGGGCCCATTACCTGCTGGACCAGCTGATCGAGCAGGACCACGCGGCCGCCGGCCGCTATGCCGCACCGCGCACCACGCCCTACGTGAACACCGTGCGCGTCGCCGACCAGCCGGCCTTTCCGGGCGACGTGAACATCGAGCTGCGGCTCGACGCCTACCTGCGCTGGAATGCGATGGCGCTGGTGCTGCGCGCGGGCAAGCACTCGGGCGTCGGCGGCCACATCGCGACCTATGCCTCGGCCACCACGCTCTACGAGACCGGCTACCGGCACTTCTTCCGCGCCGCCACGCCCGAATTCCTCGGCGACATGCTCTACATCCAGGGCCATTCCTCGCCGGGCATCTATGCGCGCGCCTACCTCGAGGGGCGCCTGTCGGAGCAGCAGATGGACCGCTTCCGGCGCGAGATCGGCGGCGGCCTCGCCTCCTATCCGCATCCGCGCACGATGCCGGACTTCTGGCAGTTCCCGACCGTCTCGATGGGCCTGGGCCCGCTGATGGCCGCCTACCAGGGGCGCTACATGCGCTACCTCGAGGACCGCGGGCTGATCCCGGCGCAGGGCCGCAAGGTCTGGGCCTTCCTCGGCGACGGCGAGCAGGACCAGCCCGAGACCCTGGCCGCGGTCGCGATGGCGGGCCGCGAGAAGCTCGACAACCTGATCTTCGTGGTGAACTGCAACCTGCAGCGCCTCGACGGCCCGGTGCGCGGCAACGCCAAGATCATCCAGGAGCTCGAGAGCGTCTACCGCGGCGCGGGCTGGAACGTGATCAAGGTCGTCTGGGGCAGCGGCTGGGACGAACTGCTGGCGCAGGACCACGACGGCCGGCTGCACCGGCGCATGATGGAATGCGTCGACGGCGAGTACCAGGCCTTCAAGGCGCACGGCGGCGACTACGTGCGCGAACACTTCTTCGGCAAGGACCCCGAGTTGCGCCAGCGGGTCGCGCACCTGAGCGACGCGCAGATCGGCGCCCTCGCCCGCGGCGGCCACGACCCGCTCAAGGTGCATGCGGCCTATGCCGCCGCCGTGCGCCATCAAGGCCAGCCGACCGTGATCCTCGCCAAGACGGTGAAGGGCTACGGCATGGGCGCGGCCGGCGAAGCGGCCAACATCAATCACCAGTTGAAGAAGATGGGCGACCCGGCCGTGCGCGCCTTCCGCGACCGCTTCGCGATCCCAGTAGCCGACGAACAGCTCGAGGAGATTCCGTACATCAAGCCCGCGCCCGGCAGCCCCGAAGCCGCCTGTCTCGAGGCCGGCCTGAAGCGCGCCGGCGGGCTCCTGCCCTCACGCTCGCGCGGACCGGGCCCGCTGGCGACGCCCGCGCTCGAGGCCTTCGCGAGCCATCTGCAAAGCAGCGGCGAGCGCGAATACGCCACCACCATGGCCTTCGTGCGCATCCTCGCGCAACTGCTCAAGGACCCGGTGCTGGGTCCGCGCGTGGTGCCGATCGTGCCCGACGAGTCGCGCACCTTCGGCATGGACGGCATGTTCCGCCAGGTCGGCATCTATTCGCACGTGGGCCAGCTCTATACGCCGCAGGACGCGGACCAGCTGAGCTTCTACAAGGAGGACCGCCAGGGGCAGATCCTGCAGGAGGGCATCAACGAATCGGGCGCGATGTCGTCCTGGATCGCGGCGGCGACCGCGCACAGCACGCACGGCGTCGCCACCATCCCGTTCTACATCTTCTATTCGATGTTCGGCTTCCAGCGCGTGGGCGACCTGGCCTGGGCCGCCGGCGACATCCGCGCGCGCGGCTTCCTGCTGGGCGCGACCTCGGGCCGCACCACGCTCGAGGGCGAGGGCCTGCAGCACGACGACGGCCACAGCCACGTGCTGTCGTCGGTGATCCCGTCCTGCGTGTCCTACGACCCCGCCTACGCCTACGAGATCGCGGTCATCGTGCAGGACGGGCTGCGCAGGATGTACGGCGAGCCGCAGGAGGACGTCTTCTACTACCTCACGCTGCTCAACGAGAAAACCGCGCATCCGGCGATGCCCGAGGGTGCCGAGGAAGGCATCGTGAAAGGCATGTACCGCCTGAAGCGAGCCGCCCGGACCGCCGGCGCGCCGCACGTGCAGCTGATGGGCAGCGGCGCGATCCTCTCCGAGGTGATCGCGGCCGCCACGCTGCTGCAGCGCGACTTCGGCGTGAGCGCCGACATCTGGAGCGTGACCAGCTTCTCGGAGCTGCGCCGCAACGGCCTCGAAGCCGAGCGCTGGAACCGCCTGCATCCGGCGCAGGCACCGCGCGCTTCGTATGTCGCGCAGTGCCTGGCCGGCGAGGACGGACCGGCGATCGCCGCCACCGACTACATAAAGATCGTGCCCGACCAGATCCGGCCCTTCGTCGGCGATCGCCGCTTCGTGACTCTGGGCACCGACGGCTTCGGCCGCTCCGACACGCGCGAAGCGCTGCGCGCCTTCTTCGAGGTCGACCGCCATCACGTCGCGCTCGCGGCGCTCAAGGCGCTGGCCGACGACGGCGTGGTCGACGCGGAACTACCGGCACGCGCCCTGTCGCTCTACGGCATCGACCCCGAGGCCAGGTACGCGGCACTGCCCTAGCGGTGCGCGCCCGGGTGGCCGGCGCGGCGGAGAGAGAATCGAGGCTCACTCCCGAAAGCGCTCTCCACCCGTATGGCAACGCCCCGTTCCACCGCCGTGCGCGGCACCTCCACCTGGGCCTCCTTCATCAGCGCCTATGTGCTGGTGCTCGACTTCATGGAGGACAGCTTCCGCAAGGAAGGCCTGCCGCCGCTGACCTGGTACGACGTGCTGTGGCTGCTCGACGCCTCGCCGAACGGCCGCATGCGCATGCACGAACTCGCGGAGCGCGCGGTCTACAGCCGCAGCTTCATCTCGCGCATCGTCACCACGCTCGAGGCCGAGGGCCTGGTGGTGCGCGAGGTCGACGAGACCGACGGGCGCGGCCGCGTCGCGGTGCTGACCGAGCAGGGCCGCGCGCTGCGCCGCAAGATGTGGCCGCCCTACCAGAAGCTCATCCACGAGATGTTCAACGAGCACATGACGGCTTCGGAGCTCGAGTCGATGGAGCGCGGCCTGCGCCGCGTGATCGCGGGCGCGCACCAGCGCAACCAGGATCTGCGCAGCGCCGCGGCGCAGCCCGCCGCCGAACCCCGCACCACCCGCAAGCGCTCGCGTTCGCGTTCGACCACCCAGCGCTCGGGCGCGTAGCTCAACCGGACGAAGGCCAGCCCGACAGGAATCGCGGCGGCACGGCCTCCGTGAGCCAGACCCCGTTCTCCGCGCGATGGAAGGCATGGCCCAGCGCCTGCATTCCGCCCGCATCGACCCGCAGCACATGCGCCTTGCCATGGCGCTGCCCGACCTGCACGGCGGTCGCCTCGTCGGCCGACAGGTGCACATGCTGCCGCGTGCCGGGCCGCAGGCCTTCGGCGCGGATCGATGCGAGGAAGCGCGTGGCCGTGCCATGGAACAGCACGGCCGGTGGCTCCGCCGGTTCGAAGCTGCGGCGGACCTGCGGCGTCGAATGGCCCTGCAGCGCGCGGATGCAGCGGCCGTCGGCCGACAGCGCGTAGCGCTTCTTCGCGCCCCGCTCGACCGCATCGACCGCCTGCACGACCTGCGCATGCGTGAGCGCGCGGCCCGCGGCCACCGCGCCGGCCACCAGCGCATCGATCTCGGCCCAGCCCTCGGCATCGAGCGCGAGGCCGATGGATTCGGGCGCATGCCGCAGCACGTAGGCGATGAACCGGCTCGCGTCCTCGGGCGTCATGCGCTCCTCCAGTGATCGGCTTGCGCGAGCAGCGCATTCCACAGACGCTGCGCGTGCACCGAAGGCGGACGGTCGGCCGCGTGGAACAGGTGGTATTCTAGCGGCGGATAGCCCTGCAGCGGCACCGCCACCAGGCCCTTGGGAATGCGGCAGCAGGCATTCACCACCGTCAGCCCGAAGCCCAGTTGGGCGAAGCGCAGCATCAGTTCCCAGCCATCGGCCTCGAGCGAAGGCTGCCACGACACCGACTCGGCCTGCAACAGCCGGCCGAGCAGTTCGCGGTGCGGCCGGCCCGCGGGCGGCACGATCAGCTGCGCGCCCTGCAGGTCGCGCAGGCGCACCGAACGGCGCGAGGCCAGCGCATGCGCGCGCGGCAGCACCAGCACCTGGCCGACGACCGTGAGCCGCACCGCATGCAGATCGGCCGGCACGGCGCCCAGCGGCGCGATGCCCAGTTGCGCCTGGCCCGCTCGCACCGCCTGCACCGAAGCGTCGCGGTTGCGCGTGAGCAATTGCAGGTGCGGCGAGGCACCCGGCCCCGAGAACTGCGACAGCGCCTTGCCGAGCAGGTAGAGGTACGCGCCCTCGCCGGCCGCGAGGCTGACCACCGCCTGCTCCTGCCCCTGCGCGAGCCCCTTCACGAAGCGCTGGTTGAGCAGTAGCAGCTCGCGCGCATGGCGCGCCACCTGCTCGCCCGCGTTCGTGAGCTGCAGCGCGCTGCCCACGCGCAGGTAGAGCTTGGCGTCGAGCTGCTCCGAGAGCTTGCGCACCTTTGCATGCAGCGCCGGCTGGCTGATGTGCAGCAGGCGCGCCGACTCGCTGAAGTTCAGCGTGTCGGCGAACACGGCAAAGGATTGCAGCGCATCGAGGTTGGTGCGGGGGATGTCCACCTATCCATTCTATGGATAGCCCATCGCATATCGGTAGTTCCTGGTGATGGGCTTCGTTCCTACGATCCACCGCACACACAAAAGAAAGGAACACGACATGAAGACCGCATCGCAACATCTCCCGCGCCTGGGCATCGACATCGGCCGAGTGCTGATCGCGGCCGAGCGGGCCGACGGCGGCGACACCGCCTTCATCGGCGGCTCGCTGCGGGACGCGCTCGACACGCCGCCCTACGAAGGCATGTTCGAGGCCGTCGCGCCGCTGGTCGATCGCTTCGAGGGCCGCGTCTGGCTGGTGTCGAAGTGCAGTCCGAGCGTGCAGGCCAAGAGCCGCGCCTGGCTCGCGCACCACCGCTTCTTCGAACGCACGGGCATGGCGCCCGGCAACCTGCGCTTCTGCCTGCAGCGTCCGCAGAAGGCCGACCACTGCCGCGAACTGGGCATCACGCATTTCATCGACGACCGCAGCGACGTGCTGGGACATCTCGAAGGCATCGTGCCGAACCGCTACCTGTTCGGCCCGCAGGCCAAGCCCGTGGCCATGGCCGGCCTGGTGCCGCTACCCGCATGGCGCGATGCGGCGGCGCTGGTGCGCTGAATCAGGCGTCCAGCTCGGGATAGCGCCGGAAGATGCCTTCCTCGTTGAAGGCGATGCGGCGCGGGCTCTGCAGGTACGCCTGCACGCTCTGGCGGCGCCGGACGTTGGCATGCAGCTTCGCCACCGCCGGCGTCTTCGCGAGCGCGTGCGCGGTGGCCTTGGGAAAGGCGTACTGCAGTCCGTCGACCAGCTGGAACAGCGAGAGGTCGGCATAGGTCAGCACGTCGCCCACCAGGTGCAGGTCGCCCGAGGGATTGCGCTGCAGCACGCGCTCGAACCAGTTCAGGAACTTCGGGATGCGCTGCTCGCGGAAGCCCTTCGCACGCGCCAGCGCGGCATCGCGCTGGTCCTCGTAGTAGTCGCCGGTCGAGAGCGGATGGTGCGTGTCGTGCGCCTCGGCCACGGCGTCGGCGATGGTGAGCTGCAGCTGGTGCGTCCACAGGCCGTCCGATTCGCCGACGCCGGCCAGGCCCAGGCGCGGCCCCAGGTAGAGCAGGATCGCGGCGGTCTGGCCGACGACGATGTCGCCGTCGACGAGGAAGGGCGGTGCGAACGGCGGCCGCGTCTGCAGGGGATCGGCGAGGCGGCGGCCAAGGGCGCTTTCGCCGCCGCCCTGGTCCTCGCGCTCGCGCGCCACGTCGACATAGTCGGCACCGGCGGCCTCGAGCGCGAGCCGCACGAATTCGCCGCGGCCCTGGATGGTGGGCCAGTAATGGAGTTGGTAAGGCATGCGGCCATGGTGGCAGGCCCGGCGCGGCGCCGCAACCGCCGGCGCCCAACTGTCGAACTTCGATGACAAGCAGGCGCGCGTTTCGCGAACCGGCTCAGCGCAGCAGCATGCCCAGCAGCACCGCCACCAGCAGCGCGAGGTAGCCCCAGGCATGCACGCGGTCGGGCAGGCGGCCGATCAGCGGCGCGGCGGCGCGCACGCCCAGCAGCGATCCGGCGACCAGCGCGGCGAAGGCCGGCAGGTCCACGTAGCCGAGGTGCCAGCCCTCGAGCGCCGCGCCCGAACGCCAGGCCAGCGCCATGTAGGTGGCGGTGCCGGCCAGCGCGATGGGCAGCGACAGCGGGTTGGCCATGGCGGTGGCGCGCGTCATGTCGATGCCGCGGCGGCGCATCAGCGGCACGGTCATCACGCTGCCGCCCACGCCGAGGAAGGCCGCGATCAGCCCGATGACGAAGCTGCCCGCGGTGGCGATGCCGCGCGAGAGCGGCGCGATGGCCGCCGTCGCCGTGGCACGGCGCACGATGAAGCCCGGGCGCAGCAGGCAGTCGAGGATGGTGACGCCCAGGTAGACGATGAAGGCCAGCCGTACGAACCCGCCATCGGCCTGCACCGCGGCCGCGGCACCGACGATGGCGCCGAGGCCGATGAAGCCGAGCAGTGGCCGGATCAGCGGCCAGTCGATGGTGCCGGCGCGCTGGTGGCGCCGCGTGGCGAGCAGCGCGCTCACGATCATCACGCAGGTCGAGGTCGCCACCGCGATGTGCATGGCCGCGCGGCCGGTGGCGCTGTGCTCGCCATGCGCGAGCAGCAGCACACGGTAGAGCAGCGGCACGACGACGAAGCCACCGCCGAAGCCGAACAGCACGGTGGTGACGCCCGCGAGGCCACCGAAGACCGCGAGCAGGAGATAGATCCACACGAGAGGCACTCCAGGAGAACGAAGACAGGCCTCGAAGATAGGCCGCTGCCGTGCGGCGCGCCCGCGCAAGCCGGACAATGATGTTTTCGTTCCGGCCAAGCCTTCCTCACCCTCATGCGCAATGTCCCGATCGATGCCGTCGACGCCGTCGCCCGCCCGGTGCTCGCGATCGGCACCGACTACCCGCCGGGCCAGCTGCTGCCCACGCACAGCCATCGGCGCGCGCAGTTCCTCTACGGCGCGACCGGCGTGATGGAGGTCGGCACCGACGACGGTGCCTGGGTGGTGCCGCCGCAGCGCGGCGTGTGGATACCGGCGGGCCAGCCGCACCGCGTGCGCATGCTGGGCGTGAGCACGCGCAGCCTCTACATCGAGCCGCGCGAGGCGCCGCGCCATGGCCGCCAGTGCGAGGTGCTCGAGGTGTCGCCGCTGCTGCGCCAGTTGCTGATGGCGGCCGTCGAGATGCCCGCCGAGTACGAGCGCCAAGGCCGCGACGGCCTGCTGATGCGCCTCGCGCTGCACGAACTGGCGCGCGCC
>NZ_JBZAYE010001059.1:0-1575 GCF_058244205.1 Variovorax sp. 20P10.2.4 | reverse complement strand
AGGGGTCGCGAAGCTCGCCAGAGCCCGCCCATCAAGGCGCGTGACGACGCGTGTGCGTCCGCACACGCAAGGAGCGCAACGCCGAGGGGCGGGCTCTGGCGAGCTTCCCTCCGGGTTGCCCCGCAAAGGGGCCGTCTGCGGCGTTGCCCGCGCTTGCAAGGCGGACGCCTTGCTGCGCACGGGCGCCTTGCATCCAGCCCCTTTGCGGGGCAACGCGACCCCTTGAATAGTGTTAACAGGCCCTAGCGACTTCGCGCGAACCCGCATGCCCGATGGCCACCCGTTGCAAGACCGGTGGCCTTTTTGTTTTTTGCAACGACCTCGAGAGTCCACACGCATGTCCCTCGTCCTCCACGACACCTGGTCGCGCTCCCTGCGCCCCTTCGTTCCGCTGCGCCCCGGCCCGGTGGGGCTCTACTGCTGCGGTCCCACCGTCTACGACCATGCCCACATCGGCAACCTGCGCACCTACGTGTTCGAGGACCTGCTGCGCCGCGTGCTGGAGTTCGGCGGCCACGAGGTGCGGCACGTGGTCAACATCACCGACGTCGGCCACCTGGTCTCGGACGCCGACGAGGGCGAGGACAAGATGGAGAAGGGCAGCCGCCGCGCGGGCGAATCGGCCTGGGCCATCGCCGAGCGCTTCACTGCCGCCTTCCGCGCCGACTGGCGCGCGCTGAACCTGCGCGAGCCCGCCGAATGGCCGCGCGCCACCGACCACATCCCCGAGCAGCTCGCCTTCATCGCCGAGCTCGAGCGCAAGGGCTTCACCTACCGCACCGCCGACGGCATCTACTTCGACACCTCGAAGCAGGACGACTACGGCCACCTCGCGCGGCTGGACAAGGCCGGCCTGCGCGCGGGCCAGCGCGTGGCGATGGGCGACAAGCGCGAGGCCACCGACTTCGCGCTCTGGAAGTTCAGCCCGCCCGGCACCCAGCGCCAGATGGAATGGGACAGCCCCTGGGGCCGCGGCTTCCCGGGCTGGCACATCGAGTGCTCGGCCATGTCGGCCCGCTACCTCGGGCCCTGGTTCGACATCCACTGCGGCGGCGAGGACCACATCGGCGTGCACCACAGCAACGAGATCGCGCAGACCCAGGCCTGCCACGGCACGCGCCTGGCCAACTTCTGGCTGCATGGCCATTTCCTCACGCTCGACGACGACGTGAAGATGTCGAAGTCCGACGGCGACTTCGTGCGGCTGCAGACCCTGGTCGACCGCGGCATCGATCCGCTGGCCTACCGCTACCTGTGCCTGGGCGCGCACTACCGCAGCAGCCTGCGCTTCAACGAGGCCGCGATCGCGGGCGCGCAGTCGGCGCTCGACCGCCTGCGGCGCGCCTATGCGGGCTGGCCGGTGGGCGGCACGGCAGACGCGGGCTTCGTCGCGCGCTTCCGCGCCGAGGTCGAGCAGGACCTGAACCTGCCGCGCGGCCTGGCCGTGCTGTGGGAGCTGGTGCGCAGCGACCTGCCGGCGGCGACGCGGCGCGCCACGGTCGATGTGTTCGAGGCGGTGCTGGGGCTGCGGCTGGCCGAGTGGCGCGAGGATGGCGACGCGGTGCCCGAAGCGAT
>NZ_JBZAYE010001058.1:0-1575 GCF_058244205.1 Variovorax sp. 20P10.2.4 | reverse complement strand
GCCAACGGGCAGCGCCCGCATTGATGACGAACAACCTCACGACGACAACGAGCGGAGACACAGCGCATGCATGACCAGTCGGTGCAATTGATCAAGATGGCCAACCAGATCGGCACCTTCTTCGAGGCCCAGACCCCGTCGGATGCCGGGGCGGCCACGCAGGCCATCGCGGCGCACCTCAAGTCCTTCTGGGCGCCGAGCATGCGGCTGGCGCTGGTGGAGAGCTTCGATCAGGGCAAGGCGCAGGCGATGCTGCCGATCGTGGCCACGGCCGTGCGCGACCACCGCGCCAAGCTTCTGCCCGACGGCGGGCACATGGTGGCCGAGGCGAAGCTGCTCTATCCGCAAGGCGGCGGAGACGCGGGCTGAGGCCCGGCTACACCGCCACGTGCGACAGCGCCTTGGCCTCGCGCCGCTCGGCATTGCGCGCGCGGCGCCGCTCGTGCGCCTGCAGCAGCGATTCGTAGTAGAGGCCCAGGGGCATCGCCACGAACACCATGCCCGCGACGTAGATCACGAGGCTGGTGATGGGGAAGCTGTCGCCGCCCCAATGGGGAACGGAAGCCGCCGCCGCGATGGCGGCGACGATCGCGATCGTGGCGCGGAAAGCGCCGCGCAACCAGGCGATGCGGGTCTCGTCGCCCTGCGGTGCATCGTCTGCCAGACGGTCTGATGCCGTGTTCCTCCCGCCTTTGTCTCCGTGCTCGTTCATCGTCGGCTCCTTGGAAGGCGTCTCCGATGATTCTTATCACGCGCCATCGCGGGGTCAAGATCGAAGTCCCGTACGAAACGCGGCTTCGTGCATGCGGCATGTGCCGCATGCGTACCTCAGTCGTACTTCACGGTGTAGATCAGGTCGAGGCCGCTGGTCTGTCCGGCCTGGCCGCGCAAGGTGAGGCGCTGCGTGAGGTCGTAGAAGATGAACAGCGTGCCGAAGGTGCCGCCGATGCTGCGCTCGTAGGTGACGTAGAAATCCTTCGACAGCCGCTTGCCGAAGGTGACGGCCGAATCGCGCACGTCGCCGCCGCTGCCCGGGCCCTTGAAGCCCAGTTCGTCGAGGCCGAAGCGGCTGGCCAGGCTGCCGCCGCTGGCACCCTTGCTGATGCGCCCGAGCAGCGAGAGCGCGGCCTGCTGCAGCAGCGCCGACTCGCCGCCGCTGGTGGCCGAGGCGCGGCCGAGCACCACCCACGACAGCGTCTCGGCATCGGACAGCGCGGGCTCCGAATAGAGCTTCACGCGCGGCGACTGCGCGCTGCCGCTGATCTGCACGCCGGCGCGCTGCGTGATGTTGGGCCGGATCGCGAGGATGTCGAGCTGCGGGTTGTCGTAGGGACCGTTGAAGCGCGCGATGCCGGTCTCCACGTCGAGCTGCTGGCCGTAGGCGCGGTACTGGCCCTTCACGGTCTTCACCTCGCCGGTGATGCGTGGCGGCGCATCGAGCCGCGTGCTGCGGATGTCGAGCTGGCCCTCGAGCCGGGTCGTGATGCCGCGGCCCTGCACCGCGAAGTCGTCGCCGAGGTCGAACTCGACCGCGATGTCGGGCGGCTTCGCGGTCTGCGGCTTGGCGGCCTGGGC
>NZ_JBZAYE010001057.1:0-1582 GCF_058244205.1 Variovorax sp. 20P10.2.4 | reverse complement strand
GTTGGCGCGCGCGAGGATCAGCAGCATCAGCACGCCGAACACCGCCATCTCGAAGTTGCCCGAGCGGCCGAGCAGCGCCGGCAGCACGTCCTGCAGCACCTGCTTGAGCACCACCACCACGCCGGCGCCCGCGAGCGCGCCCCACAGCGCGCCCACGCCGCCCATGACCGCCATGAACAGGTACTCGATGCTCATCTGCAGCCCGAAGGGCGTGGGATTGAGGAAGCGCTGCATGTAGACATAGAGCCAGCCCGCCATGCCGGCCAGACCCGCGGCGGTGCAGAACACGGCGACCTTGAGCCGGAACGCATGCGCGCCGAAGGCCTCGGGCAGGTCGGCGCCGGCGCGCAGCGCGCGCACCGCGCGGCCCAGCCGCGAATCGAGCAGGTTGCGCACCAGCCAGAAGGCCAGCGCGAAGCCGAGCGCGATCAGGCAGAACATCGAGCGCTCGGACGCGAAGTCGACGCCGAACAGGTTCAGCGCGGGAATGCCCGCGAGGCCGTTGAAACCGCCCAGCGGCTCGATGATGCCGAGCCCGTAGTAGACGACCACGCCCCAGGCCAGCGTGGCCAGCGACAGGTAGTGGCCGCCCATCGAGAGCGTGAGCGCGCCGATGCCCGCGGCCGACAGCGTGGCGAGGGCAACGCCGGCCAGCAGCGTGGCCCAGCCCGGCACACCGTGCGCCACCGCGAGGTAGCCGGCCGCGTAGGCGCCGATGCCGACGAAGGCCGCCTGCCCGAAGGAGATCAGGCCTGCGAAGCCGGTCATCAGCGTGAGCCCGAGCGCCACCGTGGCGTAGAGCAGCACGAAGCTCGCGAGCGTGACGTAGTAGCTCGAGGCGAACAGCGCCACGCCGGCGGCGGCCGCCACGGCAACGGCCGCGAGCACCCAGGAACGAGGCGTCATGAAGCCTCCTGCGAATGCGGGTCGGCCAGCGAACGCCACAGCAGCAGCGGCACGATCAATGCGAACACGATGATCTCCTTGGCGGCGCTCGCGCCGTAGGACGAGAAGGCCTCGAGCAGGCCCACCACGAGCGAGCCCGCGGCGGCGAGGACGTAGCCCGAGAGCCCGCCGACGATCGCGCCGACGAAGCCCTTGAGCGCGAGCAGGAAGCCCGAGTCGTAGTAGATGGTGGTAAACGGGCCGATCAGCACGCCCGAGACCGCGCCGATGAAGGCGGCGATGGTCAGCGCCAGTTCGCCCGAGTGGTCGGGCGAGATGCCGACCAGCCGCGCGCCGTCGCGGCACACGGCGGTGGCGCGCAGCGCCTTGCCGCTCAGCGTGTGGCCGAAAAAGGCGAAGAACACGGCCACCAGCACGGCGCTCGCCGCCACCACCGCCAATGTCTGCGGCGCCACCGGCAGTCCGGCGAGCAGGCCGGCCGGCAGTTCGAAGCCCGGCAGCCGCGAGCCCTCGGGCCCGAACACGTACAGGCCCAGCGCCACCAGCACGAAGTGCAGCGCGATCGCCGCCACCAGCAGCACCAGCGGCGAGGCATTGCCCATCGGCCGGAACACCGTGCGGTAGATCAGCGGCCCCATCGCCGTGACCAGCGCCACCGCCGCGGCCGTCTGCATCC
>NZ_JBZAYE010001056.1:0-1582 GCF_058244205.1 Variovorax sp. 20P10.2.4 | reverse complement strand
GCCGTTCTCCATGACGCGCGCCGACTCGGCCAGCTGCGTGGCCATGGCGGTGGGAAGCAGGCCCTGGCCGGTGCGTTCGAACAGCACCACGCCGAGCTGCGACTCGAGCTCGGCGATGTGCCGCCCCAGCGTCGGCTGGCTCGCGTTGAGCAGGCGCGAGGCGGCCAGCAGGCTGCCGCTGTCGAGCGCCGCGAGGAAGGAGCGGATCAATCGCCAGTCGAAATCGAGGTCGGTGCCGCGCCGCATGGGGTATTCAATTCTGAATATCTGTTGTCAATGGTTGTCTAATTGTGAAGTCAATCTTGACTTCCGATAATCCCCGGCATGGACGAGCGAAGAAACTTTGTCCGGCTGCTGGGAGGCGGTGTGGTGTTGGCCGCGGGCGCCGCGGCACTGGCCACCTGGTGGCTGCACGACGACATGCCGGCCGCGGCCCTCGAGATCTGGAACGGTCCGGGCGACGAGCCCGACGTGCGCCGGCGCGCGATCGCCTATGCGGTGACCGCGCCCTCGGCCTACAACCACCAGCCCTGGCGTGTCGATCTGCGCGAGCCCGATGCGATCGTCCTGTACTGCGACCGCGAGCGCCTGCTGCCCGAGACCGACCCCTTCGGCCGCCAAGTGGTGATCGGCCAGGGCGCCTTCCTCGAGCTGCTGGTGATGGCGCTGGCCCAGCAGGGCGTGGCGGCCAGCGTGCAGCTGTGGCCGCAGGGCGAACTGCCTGCCGACCCGCGGCAGTGGGGCCACCTGCCGGTGGCGCGGCTGCGGCTCGCGGGCGGCGGCACGCCCGATCCGCTGTTCTCCCAGGTGCTGCGCCGGCGCACGCCCAAGCAGCGCTTCGACACCGCGCGCCCGGTCTCGGCCGAGCTGTTGCAGGGCGTGACCGCGGCGGTGCCCAACGGCGGTTCGCTGCGCGCCGACGGCACGGTCGAGATGGCCCGCGTGCTGCCGCTGCGCCGGCTCTGCCTGGCCGCGGCGCGGGTGGAGATCACCACGCCCAACACCGCGCGCGAGAACCTGCGGCTGCTGCGCGTGGGGCCCGAGGAGATCCTCGCGCACCGCGACGGCTTCTCGCTCAACGATCCGGCGCTGCGCGTGGCCGTGGCGCTGGGCCGCTTCGACCGCGAGGTGCCGGCGCGCGAGGGCAGCCGCGCCTTCGAGCGCACGCTGGCGCTGTATGCCGACCAGGCCAGCACCGCCATGGGTTTCACCTGGATCAGCACCGCGGGCAACAGCCGCACCGACCAGCTCAACGCCGGCCGTGCCTACCTGCGCCAGCAGCTGCGCGCCACCGACCTCGGGCTGGGCATGCACCCGCTGAGCCAGCCGCTCGAGGAGTTCGCGGAGATGGCTGCGCACCACGCGGCGGCGCACGAGATGCTGCTGGGCCTGCCGCCGCCGCGCGACGCGCGCAGCCGCACGCTGCAGCTGCTGTGCCGGATCGGCTATCCGATGGCGCTGGTGCCGCCCGCGCCGCGCCGGCCGCTGGGCGAGTTCGCGCTGGCCTGATCAGGCCGCGTTCGGGGCTTCGAGCCGCTGCACCAGCGTGTGCAGCGCATGCCGCACCGTGGCCGCGCGCACC
>NZ_JBZAYE010001055.1:0-1585 GCF_058244205.1 Variovorax sp. 20P10.2.4 | reverse complement strand
GTCGTTGGGCGTGCCTTCGCGCCACGGCGCCTCGAGCTTCCAGCTCACGGGCAGCGGGGTCTCGGGCGCCTTGTAGTCGGGGCCGACCGCGCAACCCGCGGCCAGCATCACGGTGGCGAGCGCGATCGCCGCGAAGGCGGGACGGCGCATGGTCACGCGGGTTCCTTCTTCGCGGCGGCCGGTGCCGCCGGCGCCGCGCCGGGCTTGGCGCCATCGGCCGGCGCATCGGGCGCCACCGCGACCACGTCGCCATCGGCCAGCGAGTCGGAGGGATTGAGCACCATGCGGTCGGTGCCCGCGAGCCCGTCGACCACTTCGACGTTCTCGCCGTAGTTGCGGCCCAAGGTCACGGGGCGCAGGCCGACGCGGCCCTGTGTGTCGACGATCGCCAGCCGCGTGCCCTCGGCACGGAACAGCAGCGCGTTGGCCGGCACCGTGAGCGTGCCGCTCGCGGCCAGCGGCAGCTCGACCTGCACGTAGGCGCCCGGCAGCAGCGCGCCGTCGCGGTTGGGCAGCGAGACCTCGACCTGCATCATGCGCGTTGTGGTGTCGATGGCACCCGCGGTGCGCGCGACCTGGCCGCTGAACTTCTGGCCGCGCAGCTCGGCCTGCGTCACCACCACCGGCTGCCCGGCCTTCACGAGTTGGGCATAGGCCTGTGGCACGTTGATGTACACGCGCAGCGGATCGGTCTGCGCCAGCACGAACAGCGCGCGGCCCGCGCCGCCACCGGCGCCGGCATCGATCAGGTCGCCGGTGTCGACGTTGCGCCGCGTGATCACGCCGGCAAACGGCGCGACCACGCGCTTGAAGCCCTCGGTCTGCCTGAGCCGCTGCACGTTGGCATCGGCGGCCGCCACGTTGGCGGTGGCCTGCGCGACGGCGCTGCGGCGCTCGTCGAGGTCCTGCTGCGAGACCACGTCCTTCTTGCGCAGGTTCTCCCAGCGCGCGGCCGTGCTCTGCGCGAGTTCGAGGCCCGAGGCCGCCTGGTTGCGCGCGGCGATGGCCTGCGACAGCTGCTGGTCGATCTCGGGTGTCTCGATCTCGGCCAGCAGCTCGCCCTTCTCGACGCGGCTGCCGATGTCCTTGGTCCAGCGCTTGAGGTAGCCGCTGGCGCGCGCCGAGATCGGCGACTGCACGTAGCCCTGCAGCGTGCCCGGCAGCGCCAGCTTCTGGCCCGCGGTGGGCGTGCGCGGCAGCGCGGTCTGCACGTATTGCTTGGCATGCTCGACCGAGCTGGCCTGCAGCTCGCGCGCGTTGGCGATGCGCACGAACACCGTGCGCGCCGCGCCGAGCGCCAGCAGCACGAGCACGATCAGCACCAGCCAGCGGGTGCGCCGCACGATCTGGCGCCGCCGCAGCAGTTCGGGGCCGTCGCCGTCGTCGGCGGCGATGGGGTGGATGGCCAATGCCGAATGGCGTTGCTCAGTCATGCGCTATACGGCGCGGGGCCGTTTCCGTGGCGGGCCGCGCGGCCGTGGGAGGGCTGGGTGCGCGGCAGGTACAACAAGTCGAACAGGGTCTCGAAAGGGTCGGATGGCGCGGGCATCGCTCAGTGCTCCTGCGCGGTGGCGCCGGCCGGCGG
>NZ_JBZAYE010001054.1:0-1588 GCF_058244205.1 Variovorax sp. 20P10.2.4 | reverse complement strand
GGCAACGCGGCCTTCGCGCGCGTCATCACCAGCTACGCCGCGCCCGCCGCCGACACGGCGGCCGATGCGAACGCCACCTGCCCGCAGATCACGGTCGACGGCAAGGCCAGCCGCATGAGCCTGCGCATCGGCGCGGGCTCGATGCCGCTGCGCACCACGGCCAGCGATCCCGCCGACTCGAAGCCTTCGGAATTTCCGGTGTCGACCTGCGAGGCCACCCTGCCCGCGGGAGCGAAGCAGGTCGCCGTCGGCAGCCGCGCGCTGCCGCTGCCCAAGGCCGAGCCGCAGCGCATCCTGGTGCTGGCCGACACCGGCTGCCGCCTGAAGAAGGCCGACAACGCCTACCAGCCCTGCAACGACAGCAGCGTGTGGCCGTTCGCGCCGCTGGCCGCCACCGCCGCCGGCTTCGATCCCGACCTGGTGCTGCACATCGGCGACTACCACTACCGCGAGAACGCCTGCCCGGCCGACGTGGCCGGCTGCAAGGGCAGCCCCTGGGGCTATGGCTGGGACACCTGGCAGGCCGACTTCTTCAGGCCCGCCGCGCCGCTGCTCGCGAAAGCCCCCTGGGTGCTGGTGCGCGGCAACCACGAGGAGTGCGCGCGCGGCGGCCAGGGCTGGTACCGCTTCCTCGACACGCGCGCCTACGCCGACAAGCGCTCGTGCAACGACCCGGCCAACGACAGCACGGGCAACTATGCCGAGCCCTACGCCGTCTCGCTGGGCGGCGGCTCGCAGGTCATCGTGTTCGACTCGGCCAAGGCCGGCAAGGCGGCGCTGAAGACCGACGACCCGCAGTTCATCGCCTACCAGAAGCAGTTCCAGGCCGTGGCGGCGCTGGCCGCGAAGCCGGGCATGAGCACCACCATCTTCACCAACCATCACCCGATCCTGGCCTTCGCGCCGGTGGCGGGCGCGACGCCCGCGCCGGGCAACCTCGCGCTGCAGTCCGTGATGAACAACCTCTATGCGAAGGCCTACTACCCGAGCGGCGTGCACATCGCTCTGCACGGCCACGTGCATGACTTCCAGGCGCTGAACTTCGCCACCGACCATCCGGCCACCGTGGTGACGGGCAACGGCGGCGACAACCTGGACGTGGCGCTGCCCGATCCGCTGCCCGCCGGCACCACCCCCGCGCCCGGCGTGACGATCGACCGCATCACGCACCACAACACCTTCGGCTTCATGCTGATGGAGCGCAAGAAGTCGCCCGACGTGGGCTGGACCTTCAAGGCCTACACCGTGGCCGGCAAGCTGCTCGCCACCTGCGGGCAGACCGGCCGGGCGCTGAGCTGCGACAAGACCGGCTTCCTGACGCCGTGACGCGGCGCACGACGCGCTTCCCCCCGCTCGCGGGCGCCGCGCTCGCCCTGGGCGCGGCCTGCCTCGGATGGATCGTGGGTGCCGCGGGCGCCGCTCCCGGATCGATGCAGGTCATCGGCCCGGGCGGCCCCGCGAGCCAGGTGATCGAGCACATCGGCGCGACGCCGAAGCTCGCCGCGCGCGTCGACCCCACGGCGGCCGTGTTCCGGCCCGATCCCGCGCTGGCAGCCCTGGGCAAGCGCCTCTTCTTCGACACCCGGCT
>NZ_JBZAYE010001053.1:0-1597 GCF_058244205.1 Variovorax sp. 20P10.2.4 | reverse complement strand
ATCACGGCGCGGCCGCTCGCGAGCATGCCGGTCAGCTTCGAGGGCATCACCAGGTCGGCGGCGTCGGCGCGCTGCGGCAGCACGTGGATGTCGGCGCTGCCGAGCAGCTCGTCGAGCCGTTCGGCCGGTTGCAGGTCGAGGAAGTGCACGTGGCGAAGCCGCAGGCAGGCATCCATCAGCGCCGCGCGGCTCGGTCCGTTGCCGCAGATGACGAAGTGCAGCGCCGGCGCATCGGCCAGCAGCGCGGCGGCCTCGGCGAGCAGCTCGATGCCCTGCTTGTGGCCCAGGCTGCCCGCGTAGAGCACCAGCACCGCGCCGGGCGCGATGCCGAGCGTGGCGCGGTAGCCGCCGGCGGCATTGGGTGCCTCGGGATCGCGCGGGGGAGCCGGCCGGATCGCGTGCAGGTCGACGCCGTTCGGGAACAGCACCAGCCGCTCCGGCGCCACGCCCTTGTCGCGGGCCTTGGCGAGCATCGCGGCCGAGATCGTCGAGACGCGGTCGAAGCGGTCCAGCAGCCAGCGCTCGGCCGCCAGCGCCATGCGCCGCACGCGGCCGCCGCGCACCAGGCCCAGGCCGAAGGCCGCGTCCACCTCGTAGTCCTGGATATGCAGCCACGATTTGCAGCGCAACAGCTTCGACAGCAGCAGCACGCCGGGCGCGCAGAACAGCGGCGGCTCCACCACCATCACCACGTCGGGCCGCCAGCGCGCCTGCGCCAGCAGCAGCGGCAGGCTCGACAGCATGAACGACGCCAGGTGCGCGAGGCGGGCCAGCGTGCGCGGACGCGCGGGCACCCAGGTCGGCGCGCGCCAGACATCGACGCCCTGCCAGTCGCCGCGCCGGTAGGCCCAGGCCGAATGGCCCTCGGCCACCTGCCATTGCGGAAAGAAGGGCGGCGCCGCGATCACGCGCACCGCGTGGCCGCGCGCGCTCAGCCAGCGCGCCATCTCGCCCGAGTACTTGCCCACGCCGGCCAGCTCGGGCGCGAAGTTCATCGAGTGCAGCAGGATCTTCATGGCCGGCTCCGCAACGCGCCGCGCGCCAGGCCGCGCGCCATGCGCACGATGGGATAGCTGCCGAACTCCAGCCGCATGCGCAGCTCGTAGAGCACGAAGTCGCTGACGCAGGCGAGCAGGAACACGTAGTGCGGCTGGCCCGGAAAGGCCCGGATCACCACGGCGTACGACAGCAGCCGCAGCGCCACCTCGAGCAGCGCCCAGCGCGCCAGCGAGGCCACCGGCACGCGCAGCGCGAGCAGCATCTCGTGGTGCACGGTGTAGGTGCGCAGCAGGAAGTAGGGCGCGATGCACAGGAAGATCTCGAGCGCCTCGCGGCCGACCTTCAGCAGCGGCGCGGCCAGCACGATCAGCGCGGCCAGCCCCGCGAACAGGCCGCAGCCCAGCAGGAAGGATTGCCGTGCGAGCTTGAACACCGAGGCATCGAGCGCCTCGGCGCTGGCCGTGCGCATCGCCGGGGTCTTGGTGTAGAGGAAGGCCTGCACGAACTGCGAGGGCGCCTCGGCCAGCAGGAACGCGAGCTTGAAGGCGCCCACGTAGCCCAGCGGCATGAAGAAGGCCACCACCAGCAGGTCGGACTT